>NZ_JAHDIG010000024.1:0-14171 GCF_020630935.1 Bernardetia sp. | reverse complement strand
TAACGGTACCAAAAACCGCTGTTCTGCCAATTAAACTACAGGGCAAGCAAAAAACTTATTTGTGTTTTGGTATATTCTTAACGAATGATTTAGAATAAATGTTGCCCCGCAAGGACTCGAACCTCAACTAACGGTACCAAAAACCGCTGTTCTGCCAATTAAACTACAGGGCAAGCAAAAAACACTTTTTTGAATAGAAATGTATTAATCTTTCAATACCTCTCTGTTTCAAATCGGTTACAAAAGTAAGGGTTTTATTTTATAATCCAAAACTAAAAGTGATTTTTTTTTAAATTTATCCTAACTTTTTCTGAATATTGATACTACAACCTAAGTTTGATAGAATTAGTTCTTTTTTTTAATGAAAAACTAAAAGGCTTCGAAGAAAAAAACCTTCCTAATTTTAAAGTAAAATTAAGAAGGTTTCTTATTATATTTTGGTCTTTTGTGAGAAAGCATCAGACCTTATGATTTTTTGTTTTTCTCAAATTCTGCTTTGATAGCTTCAACATCTACATTGAGCATTGGAGGAACAAAGTTGTTGTCTTTGAGCATCTTCTTGCGTGCTACAGAAGCACGACGACGACGACGCAATTTGCGTTCTAATCTTGTAACTGACATAATTTTAATTGGTTTTTTAGCGTTTTCGAAAACTAAGACGCAAAGGTAAGTAAAATTTTTGTAAAAAAAGAAATTAGTAGTATATACTTTTACAACTTTATCAAATTAAGTAATTCTTTTTTCTTAAGGATTTTGCAAAAATGAGGTTCAGCCAAATTTTATTTGGTTGAGTGTGTGTTTTAGTGTTGGGCTCGTAAACTCAATGCTATCAAGAAACGAAACAATGTTTTGTCAAGAAAATAACTTTGCGAAAGTCCTATTTGATATTTAGCACAGACCCACCCAACGAATTGTGAAGTTCTTTCTTTATTAGAAGCGTGTTTTGAGTTATTCTGATTTCTTTTTCTTTGTGGAAATAATTTTTATACTATCCGTTTGCTAGAAATGGATATAAGCAAGTTTCTTTGCTAATTATAATCTTCAATAGAGTTGATATGTCTTTATCCTAACTTTCTTTATAATTAAATGAAAAGAAGTAAAAAGAGAGGGTAAATTATTTAGAATCATTTTAAATTAAGGTTCAAGAAATATTAAAAAAATGTAAATGTCTGTATTTCAAGTGTTTATCTTTTTTTTGTGAAAAACAAAATTCAAGAGAATTTGAAATAAACATTGATAAAAACCAATACGCATACTAATTTTGTACACGAAAACGGCACAGTCTCATAAATAGCTAGATATGTTGGTTTTGTTTTGATACAAATTCTCGTCAAGATAAAGTCAAACAATAAATATTTAACTTTATATAATTTCGTGCTTGCCACCTATATTATTTAAAAGATATGTTATTCAAACAACTACTAATACAAAAATCATATTCTGAAAGGATGCGTTTCCACAAACGTAATCTAAAGAAAAGAGTTACAGGAAGTGCTTTTTGTTTTGCTTTGATGCTTTTGGTTTTCTCAACCATTACTGTACTCTCCACACAGAGCGTATATGCACAACCACAGCAAGACTCAACTGCACAAACTACTGATGATGGAGCTGCTGCAACAACAGACGCAGGAGCAAGTCCAGAAGTAATAGCTCAAGGTAAAGAACTTTTTGAAGGTAACTGTGCGCAGTGTCACGCAGTACACAAAAAAGTAGTAGGTCCTGCTCTTGTAGGAGTAGAATCTCGCTGGCCAGACCGTGCTGCTGTTATCAACTTTATTAAGTATCCAGAAAAGGTAATTACTGGTGGTAACGATTACGCAGCAAAGCTTTATGAGGAGTATGGGCAAATGATGCCAAATCACGACTTCTTTGAAGATGCTCAAATCGCTTCTATTTTAGATTATATCAAAACTGTTCCTGTACCTACAACTGTTGTTGATAATGGAGGAGGGCAAACAGGAACTCCACAAGAAGGAGGAGCAGCGAATTCGGGTCTTTTATTAGGAATTGTAATTGCGCTTATCGCTATTTTATTAGTAGTAGCTTTAGTATTGGTAGTGCTTACTTCGGTTCTTTCAAACTATCTCAAGAAAGAAAAACTAGAAGAAGACGAAGATGCAGTAGTTACTCAATCTATATTTGATTTTAAAGCCTTCTTTACAAGCCCAGCATTTATTGGCGTTGTATTATTTGTCTTAGTTGCTGTTGGTGCGAAAGAACTTTTTGCAGGACTTTGGACAATCGGTGTACAACAAGGATATGCACCTACACAGCCTATTAAATTCTCTCACAAACTTCACGCAGGTTTTTACGAAATTGACTGTAAATTCTGTCACTCGGGAGTAGAAAAAGGTAAATCTGCTGTTATTCCTTCTGCAAATGTTTGTATGAACTGTCATGGCGAGCTTCGTCGTGGTTCTCCAGAGATTCAAAAAATTTATAACGCTATTGAAAAAAATGAGCCTATTCAGTGGGTTCGTGTACATAACTTACCAGACCTTTCTTACTTCAATCACTCTCAACACGTAAAAGTGGGTGGTATTGAATGTCAGACGTGTCATGGCGAGATTCAAGAAATGGAAGTAGTACAACAAGTGTCGCTACTTACTATGGGTTGGTGTATCAACTGCCACCGTGAATGGGATGTAAATGCAAAAGGAAACGATTATTATGATAATCTTATCAAATTGCATAATTCTACTTCTAAAGAACCTTTAAAAGTTGAAGATATTGGTGGGTTAGAATGTTCTAAATGTCACTATTAAACCATTAACTTGTCGCTCAACAACTTAAACCTAAGAAAATGAAATTAAGTGAACGCATATATTGGAAGGGCATCGAACAATTAAAAAATGACCCTGATTTTATCCAAAACGCTGAAAAAGAATTTCCAGAGCATCTCAAAATGAAAGATGCCTATGGCGATAATACAGACGATGATGATGTTACAAAAAGCTCTCGTCGTGATTTCTTAAAAGTGATGGGATTTAGTGTTGCAGCAGTTTCTCTTACAGCTTGTGAAGCTCCTGTGAAGCATGCAATTCCTTATCTTACAGCACCAGAGGAAGTAATTCCTACCATTCCTAACTACTATGCTTCTACATTTATCGATGGAGGTGAGGCTAGTCCAGTAGTTATCAAAACTCGTGAAGGTCGTCCTATTTTTGCAGATGGAAACGCATTTTCTGCAATTTCTAACGGAAAAGTAAATGCTCGTATTAGTGCATCTGTTTTAGGGCTTTACGATAACGAGAAAGTAAAACATCCATTAAAAGGAAAAGAAAAAACAGATTGGAAAACCATTGATAGTGAAATTTCTTCAAAGATTTCTTCTTTAGGCTCTAATCTTAATATTGTGAGTCAGACTGTAGTAAGTCCGACGACGCAAAAACTTATAAATGAATTCTGTGCTAAAACTGGAGCAAAACATGTGTCTTACGACCCTGTTTCTGTTTCTGGTATGATGGAAGCAAATTTCCGTAGTTTCGGGAAAAGAGTAGTTCCTAGCTACAACTTTGATAAAGCAGACCTTATTGTTTCTATCAATGCAGACTTTTTAGGCTATTGGCTTTCTCAAGTTGAGCATTCAGTACAGTATGCGAAGACTCGTAAGATTTCTGAAAACAAGAAAACGATGTCTCGCCACTATCAAATTGAATCAGTTTATACAAATACAGGTGCTTCGGCAGATTACCGTCTTCCAATTTCTCCTTCACAAGAGGGAGCTATCGTAGCTGCTCTTTACAATGCGCTTGGTGGAAGTATTGGTGGTTCTTTTAAATTTGAAAATGCTGTTTTAGATAAAAACTATCAGCAACTTCTTAAAGATTTGAAAGCTGCTAATGGAAAAGCTCTTGTAGTTTCTGGCTCAAACGACCCAGACGTTCAGCAAATCGTAAATGCTATCAATCAGAAATTAGGAAGCTACGGCACTACGATTGATATGCAATCTCCTTCTTATCAGCGTAAAGGTGATGACAAGAAGATGGCTGATTTTATTACAGAATTAAAAGGTGGAGCAGGAGTTATTTTCTATAACTGTAACCCTGTGTATGACCACCCAATGGGAGAGCAAATTGCTGCAGCACTTCCAAAATCAAAACTTTCTGTTTCAACTTCTGACAGAGTTGATGTAACAGCTAGTTCTTGTCAGTATCTTACTCCAGACCGTCATTATTTAGAGTCTTGGAATGATGCTGAACCAAAAGCAGGTCATTTAAGCCTTGTTCAGCCTACTATCAATCCAATTTTTGATACTCGCCAGTTCCAAGACAGCCTACTCATTTGGGGTGGAATGGAAGGAGATTATTATACATATCTTCGTAAGGCTTGGAGAGAAAAAGGCATTGCTACTGGAGGAATGAATTTTGAAAGCGCTTGGAAAAAAGTATTACACGATGGTGTTTACAAGGCCAATGGAAATAATACAGCTTCATCTTCTCTTTTGGCAGTAGCAACAGATACAACTTCTGTTACTGATGAAACAGAAATGACAGAAGAGGCTGAAATGCCAGTAATGACTTCAACAGATTCTTACAGAGATGCTGATTGGTCAAGTGTAAATGCTAATATCACTAAGAATTACAAAACAACAGTTGCTTCACAAGGAAGTGAGGTAGAATTAGTTGTTTATGCTGCTCCTGTAATGGGAACAGGTTCAATGGCAAATAACCCTTGGATTCAAGAAACACCAGACCCAATCACAAAACTAACTTGGGGACACGCTGTTCTTGTTTCTATGCAAAAAGCTGCTGAACTTGGCTTTGAAACGGTTGAAGTAAAGACTTCAAAAGCAAAAGTTACAGTAGAAGGTTTAGATTACATACTTCCAGTAATCATTCAACCAGGTATGCCAGCCAATACGATTGCAATTTCGTTAGGTTATGGACATACAGAAGAAGCTAACTTAGGTAAAGTTTCTGTTGAAGCTGCTGGTGCAAATGCTTATAAAATGCTCTCTATGCGTGATGGATTTATCCAGTATGCACGCACTAATGGAGTAAAGATTGAGGCAGTAGGAGATACAGAAAAAATTGCTCGTACTCAGACTCACCAAACGTATTTAGGTCGTGAAACCATTATACAAGAAGCTATCTTGAAAGATTATCAGAATGTTGATAATTTGATAAAAGACAAGTACGACCCTAAAGTTACAATGGATGGAAAGAAAGTAGAACCTACTGATATTTCTATCTGGGATATTGATAGCGATGGCTATGGTTCAGAAGACGATGCAATCGCTAAAGCAGAAGCCAAAGCAGAAAGTAATATCAAACCAGGTTCAGAAGATAACTGGCTTGTTCGCCAACGTGAAAGAGACCAGTATGCTGCTGATACTTTTGAGTATAATCTCCATCACTGGGGGATGGTCATTGACCTAAATACTTGTACAGGCTGTTCGGCATGTTTGGTAGCTTGTAGTATGGAAAACAACGTTCCAGTTGTTGGAAAGACAGAAGTAGAAAATCGTCGTGAAATGCACTGGATGCGTATTGACCGTTACTATACTGCTTCTATTGAAGTGCCAAAGGGTGAGAATGCTTCTGCTTCTGATTATCATAAACTTAAGCAGGTTTCTGAAAATCCAGAAGTGGTATTCCAACCGATGATGTGTCAGCACTGTAATAATGCTCCTTGTGAAACAGTTTGTCCTGTTGCTGCAACTACACACAGTTCAGAAGGTCTTAATCAAATGACATACAACCGTTGTGTGGGTACAAAATATTGTGCTAACAACTGTCCTTATAAAGTTCGTCGTTTCAACTGGTTTAAATATCATAACAACGATGAGTTTGATTATAACATGAACAATGCACTTGGCAAGATGGTATTAAATCCAGATGTTACGGTTCGTTCTCGTGGTGTAATGGAAAAATGTTCACTTTGTGTTCAGAAAATTCAAGAAGGCAAATTGGCTGCTAAACGTGAAGGACGTAAAGTACGTGATGGCGAAGTAGTTACTGCTTGTGCTAGTGCGTGTCCTACCAATGCAATCACATTTGGTGACTTGAATAACAAAGACAGCAAGATTGTTAAGATGTTAGAGCCAGAGTTGGATAAGCGAGCTTACAACGTTCTACACGAAATTAACACTCGTCCAAATGTTTGGTACTTGACAAAAGTTCGTAACCAAGAAGAAGCATTTGTTCCTTCTGGTGCAACTACTGCAACTGAACAAACTGTGGAATCATAAAATACAAAATAGCAAGGTTTGTAACTTGGTTATGAGCCTTGCTTCAACTATATAAAGAAAATTATTAGATAATCATCACAACATTATTACATCATCATGCAAATAATATCAGATGTACGAGAACCCTTAGTAACTGGTGATAAGACCTATCACGATATTACTAAAGATATTGCAGGAAGAGTAGAAGACAATCCAGCTCCATTGTGGTGGGGTGCTTTTGCTTTTGCCTTAGTTTTGCTTGTAGCAGGAGGAGCATTTTTAGGAGATATGCTTTGGAATGGAATTGGTCGTTGGGGACTGAACAAGACCGTACAATGGGCTTGGGATATTACTAACTTCGTTTGGTGGGTTGGTATTGGTCACGCAGGAACTCTTATTTCTGCTGTACTCTTACTTTTCCGTCAGAAGTGGCGTACTGCCATCAACCGTGCAGCAGAAGCAATGACAATTTTTGCCGTTATTTGTGCAGCCGTTTGGCCTATCGTTCACATGGGTCGTCCTTGGTTGGGAGCTTATTGGGTATTGCCTATTCCAAATACATTTGGTTCTCTTTGGGTAAACTTCAACTCTCCACTTCTTTGGGACGTATTTGCCATCTCAACGTATTTCTCTGTATCACTCGTTTTCTGGTTTATGGGACTTGTGCCTGACTTTGCGACTATACGTGACCGTGCTGTTACTCGTTTTGGTCGTATTTTTTATGGTGCGCTTAGTCTTGGCTGGGTAGGTGGTGCTAAGGCTTGGGTTCATTACGAAGCTATGTCATTGATTTTGGCAGGTCTTTCAACACCTCTTGTACTTTCTGTACACACGATTGTAAGTATGGACTTTGCAACCTCTGTAATTCCAGGGTGGCACACGACTATCTTCCCTCCTTACTTCGTTGCTGGTGCGATTTTCTCTGGCTTTGCAATGGTACTTACCCTTATGATTATTACTCGTAAGGTATATAAATTGGAACACTACATCACTTTAGAGCATATCGAACTGATGAACATTATCATTATGGTAACAGGTTCAATCGTGGGTATTGCTTATATTACAGAATTATTTATGGCTTGGTATTCAGGTGTTCCTTATGAGCAATACTGTTTTATCAACCGTTCTACTGGAGATTACTGGTGGGCATATTGGTCAATGATGACTTGTAACGTAATTTCTCCTCAAGTATTTTGGTTTAAGAAAGTTCGTACAAGTATTGTTCTTACTTTCATCCTTTCTATTATTGTAAATATTGGAATGTGGTTTGAGCGTTTTGTAATTATCGTTACGTCGCTTCACAATGGTTATCTTCCTTCTTCTTGGGCATATTTTAGCCCAACAGCTTGGGACGTAATGTGTTATGTGTTTACATTCGGATTGTTCTTTACTCTTTTCTTCTTATTTGCTAAGTTCTTCCCAGTAATAAACATGGCAGAAGTAAAATCAGTATTGAAATCATCTAACCACCACGTTTATAAAAATAGAGAAACTATCAAAGACCCTCACGATGTCGTTTAATTCTTAAGCAGTATTTAAAATTAAACAACAAAGAGTCAGATATAAAATACATTAAAATTATGGCAAATACATCAAATACAATGGAAGTAGATAAGCACTATATCTTAGGTGTTTATAGTGATGAAGACGACCTAAAACACGGTGTTGAACATATTCGGGAGAAAGGAATTTCTATCTATGAAGTATTTAATCCTTATCCAGTTCACGGATTAGAGAAAAGTCTAGGATACGGACATTCTTGGCTTCCAAAAGCAGCTTTTATGTTTGGAGCATTAGGAACTACTTGTGCTATCTCTATGCAAACAGGAATGATGGGTGCGCTTTGGCCAATGATTATTGGAGGAAAGCCATTTATTTCTATTCCAGACTTTGTTCCAGTATCATTTGAGATGACAGTTCTTTTCTCTGCTTTTGGTATGGTAGGTTCTTTTTTAGTTTCTGAAGATTTGAAACCTTACAAAGTTCCTCGTATCTTTGACCGTCGTAGTACAGATGATAAGCATATTGTTGCTATTGATTTAGCAAAAAATAGCCTTTCAGAAGCAGAAATCAAATCTGTATTGGAAGAAGCTCACGCAGAAGAAGTAAACCGTAAAGACTTTACAGAAGAAGAAAATAATCCTTCTTTCTTCAAATATTTGAGTGATTTGTTTAAGTATGGTGTACGTTCTACTAGCCGACCTAAATAATTTTTTACTCACTGATATTAATTTAGTATAACAAATAAAAGCAATGAAGCTATTTAATATATTTACATTTTCTACTTTATATACTGTTTTGGGAGTAATAGGCATTACTTTCTTAACAAGTTGTGGGGCAGAAGAAAATTATCCAGGAGTTGAGTATGCACCTCAGATGTATCATTCTGTTCCTTATGAGCCTCTTAGCCAAGTTATTGATAATAATGCCCATTGGTATTCTCCTATTGATAATTACTTCAATACTTCTCCAGCTTCTATCTATGGATATTACACTGAAGAAGAGTTGGCTGAGAATCCAGAATTGAGAAAAAAAGTTTCTAATATGCTGATGCCACCTGTGGGAACAGTAAAACGTCAGAAATATCTTACAGAATCTTTGCAAGATACATCTATGTTTTATGAAATCCATAGAGATAGCGTAGAGTTGGCTGCTAAACTTTGGAAAAGCCCAATTGCAGCAGACGATGAGCAAGCATTAGCTCACGGAAAAGAATTATTCTTAACTTATTGTGCTGCTTGCCACGGAAAAGAAGGAAAAGGAGATGGAAAAGTAGGTGCAGTATATAATGGTGTGCCTAACTATACAGCTGGGCGTTACAAAACTCTGAATGAAGGTTGGATTTTCCACGTAATTACGTACGGAAAAGGACGTATGTGGCCTGTAAAAGTTCAACTCAATCCAGAAGAACGTTGGAAAGTGGTACGTTATGTACAACAATTACAACAAGGAAAGCCTTAATCTTATTACCAAGACTTTCAATTATTAAAAGAAAATTACTAACCGTCTTTGAAAACTATTTCGCAGACTATACATAAACTTTATTAATCGTAATGGGTGCACATAAAGATTATCACTTTGATAGAGAAGCACTGAATGAACAATTTGTCTTCTCGGCAAAAGCAAAACGAACCATATTTATAATCATAGCCATAGGTGTTATATCTTCCATCATTGGGTTGGTTATGATGGCTACTGACTCTGGACATCACGGTGAAGCCCATGCTGCCATCGAAATGACAGGAAATGAGCTTTCTTCTCTACAGCAAGAACTCCCTGAAAATGCTCCAACAAGTGTTGGTGTTGTTGATGGAAATGAAGCAGTTCATACTGGAGATGAAGGAGGACACCACGCTTACCACTGGACAAACCGAGTGAAGGTAAACCTTTGGATAAATGTTATTTTCTTTATTGGTCTTTCTGTAATTGGAGTATTTTGGGTGGCTATCCAATATATTGCTATGGCAGGATGGTCAGCAGGATTTAAGCGTGTACCAGAAGCCTTTGCTTCTTTTCTACCTGTCGGATTAGTTTTGTTCCTTGCTACTTTTGCTTGGGGATACCACGAAATTTTTCACTGGACAGACCTTGCGTTATACAATGACCAAAGTGCTTCATACGATGGTATAATTGCAGGAAAGAGTCCATTTTTAAATATTCCTTTCTTTATTGGAGGTTCTATTGCAATTATTGGAGGATGGTTTTTGTTCCACTTCTTTACTCGTAAAAATTCATTAGCAGAAGATAAGGCTACAAGTCCTGCTCAAGTTAGAAAGCATTACAAAAACATGGTGAAGTTGTCTGCTGGTTTTGTGGTTTTCTTTGGAATTACTTCTTCTGTTGCAGCTTGGTGGTGGACACTTTCTATTGATACACACTGGTTTAGTACAATGTTTGGTTGGTATCACTTTGCAAGCTGGTGGGTAGCAGGTATCGCAGCTATTACACTTACAGTTGTGATGCTTAGAGAAGCTGGTTACTTAAAATTTATCAATGAAAATCATTTACACGATTTAGGAAAGTTTGTATTTGCATTTAGCATTTTCTGGACGTATGTTTGGTTTAGCCAGTTTTTGCTTATCTACTATGCAAATATTCCAGAAGAAACTGCTTATTTTGTAGAGCGTCTTTCTAGTCCTATTTATAGAAAATATATTTTCATCATTATCTTTGTAAACTTCATAGTTCCTTTCTTTGGACTTATGACACGTAATGCAAAACGTAAGATGACAATTCTTAAAGTAATTTGTATTGCTGTAATCATCGGACACTGGTTTGACTTCTATCAAATGATGACTCCAGGAACACTTCGTGAGAATGGTGATTATGGTTTCTTAGAATTTGGAATGCCATTCATATTTGTAGGTGTGTTTGCTTATCTAGTTGGAATGAGCTTGTCTAAAGCTCCTCTAGTAGCTAAAAACCACCCACTTTTGGAAGAAGCATATAACCACGAAACTTAGAATTTTCTTTACAAAAAGATTCAATATAAATTGAAACAAAGTAAGAAATAAACTGAAATAAGGTTTTTAAATTGGTTTGAAAACCTTATTTTTGTATCATATAATTGAGAAAGCAACATGTTTTGTGAGTGTTTTCAAAAATAATTGAAAGTTTTGAAAACCTTCCTATATAACAAAATGCTTTTTCGTAAAGTACTATATATAATCCTTGTCTTAAGAAGTTCTTACTCATAATTACTTTACTGACAATGATATATTAAACATAGCATATAATTATACATTCAATAAAACTTTTAACTGAATTATACAAATGAACGGATTACTTATTGCTGCTGTCGGCGCTCTGTTCCTCGTCTTAATGGCTCTTATCTATCGTGTATTCATGCTTGTGCGTGTAGCGAAAGATGTAAAAGAACCAAGCAACAGAGATGGCAGAGTAGGAATGTCTAATAAAGTCAATTCGATTTTATTTATAGCATTCTTTTTTGTGCTTTTTGCTTCTATATTTGCTTATGGATTTTCTGAAAAGGTGAAGTATATTTTACCAGAAGCCTCATCAGAACACGGAGTAGATATTGATATGTTATTTTGGGTTACTACTGCTGTAGTATTCTTTGTTTTTATTCTGACTCATATATTGTTGTTTTTCTTTCCATATATGTATCGTTACAGAGAACACAAAAGAGCAACTTTTATACCTCACAATAACAAATTAGAAATTGCTTGGACAATTGTTCCTGCCGTTGTTCTTACTATGCTTGTTGTTTCAGGTTGGAGAGTATGGTCTGAGGTTACTGACCCAGCTCCAGAAGATGCTTTGGCTATTGAAATTATGGGACACCAATTTGCTTGGAAGTTCCGTTATGGAGGTAAAGACAAGAAGATTGGGAAACCAAACTACATGAAAATTGATGCAACCAATCAAGTAGGGATGGACTTTGAAGCAGACGAATCTAATTACGATGATTTTATGTTTCAAGAATTACGCCTACCAAAAGGTAGAAATGTTCTTTTGAAAATACGTTCTCGTGATGTATTGCACAGTGTTTTCTTACCTCACTTTAGAGTGAAAATGGATGCTGTACCTGGAATGCCTACACAGTTTTGGTTTAAGCCTACAAAGACGGCAGAAGACGTAAAGCAAGAACTTAAAGAAAACAATGACCCTAACTGGGATGCTTTCGAATATAAATTAGCTTGTACAGAAATTTGTGGAGGTAGCCACTTTGCTATGTTTGCAAAAGTTACTGTAATGGAAGCTGATGAATTTGATAAGTGGTATAATGAGCAAGAAGCTTGGGCTGCTAAAAATGTAGATTATTTGAAAGAGCAAGGAATCAAGAATATTCCTTCTAATCTTGCTTCAAAATAATTTAGGATAACAATACTATTGAACTGAAAATTAAACTTTAATACATCTATTTTACAATAAATACCGCAAATAATTATGGCTGATACAACAAATCAAGCAAGCGGACAAGATGTTCAAGAATTATATTATGATGTAGATAGTCATGGATTCGTTCATGAGGAGCATCATGATGACCATGAGCATCACGGTAATTTTTGGACAAACTATATCTTTTCTACTGACCATAAAGTAATTGCAAAACAGTTTTTGTTTACAGCAATATTTTGGGCAGTAATAGGTGTAGGAATGTCTGTAATATTCCGTTTGCAACTCGGATTCCCTGATGCAGATTTATCTTTCTTGAAACCTATTTTAGGAAAGTGGATTGATGCAACTGGAAAATTAGATAAAGAATTTTATTTGGCACTCGTTACTATGCACGGTACAATCATGGTTTTCTTTGTACTGACAGCAGGACTTAGTGGAACATTTAGTAATTACCTTATTCCTCTCCAAATCGGAGCTAGAGATATGGCATCTGGTTTTATGAATATGCTTTCTTACTGGTTCTTTGCAGCAGCAGGTCTAGTAATGTTCTATTCATTATTCATTGAAACAGGACCAGCTTCTGGAGGTTGGGTAATCTATCCACCACTTAGTGCATTACCTCAAGCAATGCCAGGTTCTGGACTTGGAATGACGCTTTGGTTATCTAGTATGGCATTGTTTATCATCTCAACACTTTTGGGTGGTATCAATTATATTTCTACTGTAATCAATATGCGTACTCGTGGTATGTCGTTCAATCGTATGCCACTTACAATTTGGGCATTCTTCATTACGGCTATCATTGGTCTTTTATCATTCCCAGTACTCTTTTCAGCAGCATTACTTTTGATTTTTGACCGTAGTTTCGGTACAAGTTTCTTCTTGTCTGATATTTATATCGGTGGAGAGGCTCTTCCAAATCAAGGTGGTAGCGCAATTTTATTCCAACACTTGTTTTGGTTCTTAGGACACCCAGAGGTTTATATCGTACTTTTACCTGCTCTTGGTATTTCATCAGAGGTAATTGCTACAAACTCAAGAAAGCCAATCTTTGGTTATCACGCTATGATTTTGTCAATCATTGGTATTGCAGTTCTTTCGTTTATCGTTTGGGCGCACCACATGTTTGTAACAGGTATGGATCCGTTCTTAGGAACTATCTTTATGTTCTTGACTCTTATCATTGCAGTTCCTTCAGCAGTAAAAGCATTTAACTATATCACTACGCTTTGGAAAGGTAACTTGGTATTTACACCAGCAATGCTTTTCTCAATCGGTTTGGTTTCTCTCTTTATTGTAGGTGGTCTTACTGGTATTCACTTAGCAAATGCTGCGATTGATATTCAATTACACGATACATATTTTGTAGTAGCTCACTTCCACCTTGTGATGGGTTCTGCTTCATTCTTTGGTATGCTTGCTGGTATTTATCACTGGTATCCAAAAATGTTTGGTCGTATGATGGATGCTAAGATGGGATATTTCCACTTCTGGTCAACATTTATTGGTGTATATGCAATATTCTTCCCAATGCACTTTATCGGTGTGGCTGGTTTCCCTCGTCGTTATTATTCTCATACTGCATTTGAACCGTTCGGATTATTTACAGACTTGAATATGTTTATCAGTACGGCAGCTATCTTGACGTTCCTTGCTCAGTTTGTATTTGTGTTTAACTTCTTCTACTCTATGTTTAAAGGACGTTTAGCACCAGCAAACCCTTGGAAATCAAATACACTAGAGTGGACAACACCTCGCTTCCCTGGACACGGCAACTGGGTAGGAGCAATTCCTCAAGTATTCCGTTGGCCTTACGATTACAGTAAACCAGGTGCAAAAGATGACTTTATTCCTCAGAATGTACCATATTCTGAAACTCCAGAATCTAATTTACCTTTTGAAGAAAAATTAGCTACTCTTGAGAAGTTACAGAAAGAAGAAGGAATAAAAATTCAGAAAACTCCAGAAGCTCCAACTTCTGATAATACAGCAAAAGATTCAGATGAAAATACAAATGTATAACCCATCTGATAAGTAGATAAATTAAAAATACCCTGTTTTCATTACGAGAACAGGGTGTTTTTTTTGTGATGATATATCATTGGTAAGACACCGACAATGGCAAATAGTTTTTTAA
>NZ_JAHDIG010000023.1:26545-59111 GCF_020630935.1 Bernardetia sp. | reverse complement strand
ATACGATTTGTATTTAACCAAAAAGTCTATTTGCAACCAAATTCATAAAGAACCTAAAAAAATAACTCATAATTAGATTTATGGGTTATTTTTTTACCTAATCTTTGCTAAAAACCGTATTTTTTGCCTATTCTATTTTGTATATTTGACATCTAAATATTTTTTTAATCTTTCTCATAAAAAAATCAAAATGAATTTTCCAAAGGAATTAAAGTACACAAAAGAACACGAGTGGATTCGCTTAGAAGGCGACATTGCAACAGTTGGCATCACCGAACACGCACAATCTGAACTTGGTGATATTGTTTATGTGGACATCACAACAGAAGGAGACGAAGTAGAAGCAGGAGATGTTTTTGGTTCTGTTGAAGCTGTAAAAACGGTTTCAGACTTATATATGCCCATCACAGGAACAGTAATAGAAGTAAATCCAGATTTAGAAGATGCTCCTGAAACGGTAAACTCTGACCCTTATGGCGAAGGTTGGATGATAAAAATTAAAGTTAATAATCCAGATGATGTAGCAGAGCTTATGTCTTCTGAAGATTATGAGGGAATAATATAATTTCGTTTTTTTTGGTCTAAACAAAGCCTTGACAATGCTCTATTATCGCATTATCAAGGCTTTGTTATTACTTCTTTACAGTTTTAGCTAGATATTTTCTTTCATTAATTTTTATTTCTAGTCCATTCAAAGATTTTTTCTCTTTTGCAGTCAGATGTTTAGAAATATCTACCTTTTGACTTGTGGTAGTTGGAGTTAATTCAAAAGATTTCGTCTTTCCATCCAAAAATACCTCAACAGGCATATTAAAATCTGCATTTCTATCCTTATTATCCTCATTTAACAGCCATTTATAAGATAAAAACACTTTTTTATCTTCCTTTATAATTTTATATTCTAGCATTGGAACATTCTTATTGGTAAGATAAAAGTTAAAAATAGAAGTTAAATTTCTGCCTGTTTTTTTGTTGAAAAATTCAATTACTTGCTCTGTATTGATGTGCGAATGTTTATAAGTCTGATAAAAATCTCTAATGGTTTGTATCCAAAGTTCATCATTTCCCACCACCGAACGCAAGGAATGCAACATCCAAGTTCCTTTGTAATACATATCTGCACCTAGCCAGTTGTTATAATTTACTCCCAAAGGAGCAAGAATAACATCTTTATTCATAATTTTTGGCTTTTGAGTGAGCAAATAATCTACTGCTTTTTCTTTGCCTTGAAAATATTCTACAAAAAGAGCTTCCGAATACGTTGTAAAAGATTCATGAATCCAAAGTTCTGCATTGTCGTCTGCACCAATGCTGTTTCCAAAATATTCATGTCCAGACTCATGAATGATGATAAAATCAAAACCAAACGGATTTAGTCTATAATTATTTCCATACGCCACACAAGACTGATGTTCCATTCCCCAGTACGGAGTTTCTACAAGTGCATAACCATCATTTTTAAAGGGATATTCTCCAAAAAAATACTCAAAAACTTCCAACATTGGCTTGACTTGACTTTCAAAAAACGGTTTTGCTTTCTTCTCATTTCCCTTAATTACATAATAATCTAATTTTAAAACTTCTTTTTCATTTTTGGGATTTGTTATTTCATTTTCTTCTATTTTAGAAATATATTTATCTTCAAAATGAACGTAATCTCCAATGTTTAAAGTCATATTATAAGAGGAGATTGAATAAGACGTTTTCCATTCATAGCCAAAATAATCATCATCTTCTGTGTTTTTATTGATAGAAATTAAATCGCCATTCGAAACGCAAAATAACTCTTTTGGCACTTCAATATACATTCTGACACTATCTGGCTCATCACTCAAATGGTCTTTTAAAGGAAACCAACTGCTCGCTCCCAATCCTTGACAGCTTACCGTAACCCACGGCTTTTCATTGGCTTTTGTATTCCACGTAAAACCTCCATCCCACGGTGGATTTACTGCATTTTGAGGTTTTCCATGATAAAAAACAGTTAAGATTTCATTCGTTTTATCTGTTTTTGACTTTTGAAGAGTTAATTTTGTTTGGTTTGAAAAAGTAACCCAAATTACATTGCCATCTCTTTTGTATTCTAATTTCTGATTTTGATACACAATAGAGTCTATTTCAAACTGCTCAAACAAATCTAGCTGCAAAACTGAATCTAAACTCGTATTTTGAAACGTAATGGCATTATATCCTGTAATAGACTGATTTTCAATATCAATTTTCAAATTCAAATCATAGTATTTTACATCGTAAGCTCGCTCTTTTCGCAGCGAACCACGCAGAGAATCTTGACGAGAAAATGTCATCTTTGCATGTTGGGCAAAAACAAAATTTGATTCACTTTGCAAAACAAATACTATTGCAAAAATTATATAAATTATTTTTTTCATTAGGTTATTTTTATGGTTAGATTTATCAATTCTCTATTTTTCATTGTCAAACGATAGTTTAGCGAAGCTAATTAATAAAAATGCCTCTACAAATTTTAGAAAAAACTCCCCAACATTTGGTTGCTATTTGGCAAATCACAGAAACTACTTCTTTTTTTGAAGACCAACTTCCAAAGGAAGACAAGGAATATGTAAATAGCAAGTATTCAGTAGCTAGTTCTAATGAAAAATTACAGCAAAGACAGATAGAAAAAAAACTGGAGCGTTTGGCCGTTCGTTTATCAGTCAAAACTTTGGTAAAGAAACTACATTTAGACTATACATTTTTAGACAAAACTCCAACAGGAAAACCTTTTTTGAGTGAAAATACAAATCTCAACTTGTCTATCTCTCACGATTTCCCTTATTGTGCAGCTATTATAGATATAGAAAAAGAAGTTGGCATTGATATTCAATCACAAGTTTCCAAAATCAGCCGAGTTTTTCCTCGTGTCATGAGCGAAAGAGAACAAAAAAACGCTCAAAACTTAGCTACTCAAACTTTGTTTTGGTCAGCCAAAGAAGCCTTGTACAAATATGCAGATATTGAAGGACTTTTCTTTAAAGAAGATTTGAATGTTAAGTTCGACAGTAAAAATCAACTGTTGGGACGAATCAAAAGCAATATACTTCCTACACAATGGCTTCCTTTATCGTATCACAATTTTAGCAATCCAAATAATGATTTTGTTGTTGTTTGGTTATGATTTCATTCCCAATTTTTCATAAAGTTCTGTGCCAGAAAGCTCTATAATGTCTCCAGATTGCATTTCTCCAAGCTCAATTCCTTCAATAGCAAAACGTACTAGTCTCAATGTAGGAAACTTTACGGCTGCTGTCATGTGCCTTACTTGTCTATTTTTTCCTTCTGTAAGAGTAAGAGAAATCCAAGAGGTAGGAATAGAAGCACGGTAACGCACAGGAGGATTACGTGGAGGTAGGTTTGGTTCACTAATAATTTCTGCCTTAGCAGGTTTGGTAAAATAGTCCTTCTTTTTGACACGAATTGTAATGCCTTCTTCTAAATGCTGAATCGCAGCTTTATGGATTTGTCCATCTACCTGTACATAATATGTGCGTTTGTGAGCAAATTGAGGATTTAAAAGTTTATGATTGAGCTTTTTATCGTTGGTCAGAATAAGAAGTCCTTCACTGTCTGTGTCTAGTCTTCCCACTGGATAAATGTCTTTTGGAAAATCGAAGGGCAAATCTGCTAGTGTTTCTTTGTCGCCCTCCTTAGAAAACTGACAAAGCATTTGATAGGGCTTATAAATAATGAAATAACGCATTTTATAGTGTTTTTTAAATCAGAGATGATAATACACAAAGGTAAAACAATCTTTTGCAAAATTGCGCTTTTGGAGAAGATGCCGTATATTCGCAGTTAGAATACACACATACCAAACAATTTTGTTAATCATTCCTTTTTACCATTATTATTTCAGAAAATTAGGAAAAGGAATTACTCATTTTTTAACTTGTTTTTACCAATCTCTTTATATGAACATATTAGTTTGCATTTGTCATGTACCTGACACAACAACAAAAATTAAATTTAATGGTACAGAATTAGATAAAAACGGCGTACAGTTTATTATTGGGCCTTATGATGATTATGCGCTTGCTCGTGCCGTAGAACTTAAAGATGCAAGTGGAGGAAAACTTACTGTCCTCAATGTAGGAGAAGCAGATACAGAACCTACTATCCGTAAAGCATTGGCTATCGGAGCAGACAACGCTGTTCGTATCAATGCACACCCTAAAGATGCTTATTTCGTAGCAGAACAAATTGCAGCGTATGCAAAAGATAAAAACTTTGATATGATTTTGATGGGACGTGAGGCAAGTGATTACAACGGTGGACAAGTACACGGAATGGTAGCTGAAATGTTAGATATGCCTTGTGTTGCACCTTGTATGACCCTTGAAGTAAATGGTAATGTTGCCAAAATGGGACGTGAGATTGAAGGAGGAAAAGAGTATGTAGAGTGTGAAATGCCATTTGTAGCAGGTTGTCAAGAGCCAATTGCAGAGTGGAAAATCCCTAACATGCGTGGAATTATGATGGCTCGTAAGAAGCCATTAGAGGTTATTGAACCTACAACAGAATCTGCTCCAACAGAAGTTGTTAATTATGAACTACCTGCAGAGCGTGGTAATGTAAAAATGATTGATGCAGATAACCTTGACGAGCTTGTAAGACTCTTGAAAGAAGAAGCGAAAGTTCTATAAATAAATTATCAATGATTAATTTTTAACGATTAATTAAACCATTTTATTTATTAGATAACTCTTTTGAACTTAAAAAATTCATATCAAAAACATTAAATTTAATAAAACATGTCAGTTTTAGTATATATAGAAGCAGATAATAATGCAGTAAAGAAGTCGTCTTTAGAGGCTTTAACGTATGCTGCAAAAATGAGTGCAGGTGATGTAACAGCTTTAGTTACAGACAAAGCAGAAGGTTTGGAAGACCTAGGAAAATATGGTGTAAAAACGGTTTTGCAAGTAAGTGATGACAAACTTTCTACTCGTCCAGTAAGTGCTATCGCTAGTGCTATTGCAGCAGCAGCACAGAAAGTAGGAGCAAATGCAGTAGTAATGTCTCGCTCTTCTACCGTAGATGCAGCAGCACCAAGAGTAGGTGTAAAATTAAAAGCAACAGTAGCTTCAAACGTTGTAGCTCTTCCTCAAACAGACAATGGTTTTGTTGTTCGTAGAGGTGTTTATACAGGAAAAGCATTTGCAGACACAAAACTAGAAGGAGAAATCAAAATTCTTACGATTGCTAAAAATGCTATCGGTGTAGAAGAAACAGGAAGTGGCGCAGCTACAGTAGAAGCATTTAGTCCAGAATACGGAGCTAAAGATTTTGCTGTTAAAGTAACTGATGTTAAGAAACAAGAAGGAGATATTTTATTACCAGAAGCAGATTTAGTTGTTTCGGCTGGTCGTGGACTTAAAGGTCCTGAAAATTGGGATATGATTGAAAACCTTGCTAAAACATTGGGTGCAGCAACAGCTTGTTCAAAACCTGTTTCTGATATGGATTGGAGACCTCACCACGAACACGTAGGTCAGACAGGAATCAAAGTCGCTCCTTCATTGTATATTGCAGTAGGTATTTCTGGAGCTATTCAGCACCTTGCTGGAGTAAACTCTTCTAAAACGATTGTAGTAATTAATAAAGACGAGGAAGCTCCATTCTTCAAGTCTGCTGACTACGGTGTTGTAGGAGATGCTTTTGATGTTGTTCCTAAGCTTCAAGCTGCTTTAGAAAAAGCTGGAATATAACAAGCACTATTAATAACAAAATATAAGTTATGATAGAAAAAAGACTGTCCGAAAAGGTCAGTCTTTTTTTATGTTGCTATTTTATATGTCTCATGTTTTTCATTCGGCACTGACCTTAATTAAGTGAAGTCAGTCTCGTTAGAGCGAACTAATAACTTTATCTAATCTTTTTTTTAAAACAATAAACGTTATCACAGTTAATTTTGTACACCAGTCTTCCAGACTGGTCAGTAAAGTCAAAAACTTAGTTTCTGACTGAAATAAAGTCTTTTTAATCTTTGTCGTCAGACTGGAAGTCTGACCTACACAAATAACTGTAATAACCTTTAATAAAAAGCCTATGTTTAATTTCAAATTCATGTTATCAAACAGAGTAAAAAGAATCCTCTTTCTTTGTTCTTAAACGACTTTGTAAGTAAATTATAGTGTATTTAGGCTGGATAATAGAGTAATATTTTTGTTATTTACATTTAGGTTTGTATTTTTGCTTGCTTAAAATAGGTAGTAGCAATAGAATTTTTTAATCATAAAATACTGTTTTAATAAGTCATATTAACTTATAGGCTTATCAACTACTAAGAAAAAATTAATTCACTTCATTTTTCTAAATTTATACGAATGGCTTATTTGTTCACTTCTGAATCTGTATCTGAAGGACACCCAGATAAAATCTCTGACCAAATCTCTGACGCTGTATTGGATGCAATGCTTGCTCAAGACCCAAAATCAAGAGTAGCTTGTGAAACGCTTGTAACTACTGGACTTGCCGTAGTGGCTGGTGAAGTAACAACAAAAGCGTATGTTGATATTTCTGAAGTAGCTCGCAAAACAATTCAAAAAATTGGTTACAATAGCGATAAATATCGTTTTGATGCTGAATCTTGTGGTGTTGTAGTTACACTTCATAGCCAGTCTCCAGATATTGCACAAGGTGTGGACAGAGAAAACGAAGACCAAGGTGCAGGCGACCAAGGAATGATGTTTGGTTATGCTACTAAAGAAACTCCTGAGTATATGCCAATGGCACTTGCTTTCTCTCACCGAATTGTAAAAGAACTTGCCAAAATTCGTAAAGAAGAATCTGATTTGATGCCTTATTTACGTCCAGATGCAAAGGCACAAGTTACTATCCAGTATGATGACAACAATCAGCCTGTTCACGTACATACAGTAGTAGTTTCTACTCAACACGATGATTTTGATACGGAAGCAAATATGCTTGCTAAAATCAATGAAGATGTGAAGAACATCGTTATTCCTCGTGTTATTTCTAAAGACTTAATTACAGACAATACTGTTTTCCATATCAACCCAACAGGAAAATTCGTTATTGGAGGTCCTCACGGAGATGCTGGTCTTACAGGACGTAAAATTATCGTTGATACGTATGGAGGAAAAGGCGCACACGGTGGAGGTGCTTTCTCTGGAAAAGATTCTTCTAAAGTAGATAGAAGTGCTGCTTACGCAACTCGTCATATTGCTAAAAACTTAGTAGCTGCTGGTATTGCAGATGAAGCTCTTGTACAAGTAGCGTATGCAATCGGTGTAGCAAAACCAGTTTCTCTTTCTGTTGAAACCTACGGAACTTCTAAAGTAGATTTGACAGACGGACAAATTGCAGAAAAATTAAACGAAATCTTTGATATGCGTCCTTCTGCTATCATTGAGCGTTTAGGACTTACTAACCCAATTTTCTCTCCTACAGCTGCTTACGGACACATGGGACGTGAATCGTATTCAGAAAAAGTAACTTTCTCTACTATCAAAACAGAACAGAAAGGAAATGTTACTAGCCAAACTACAACAGTAGAAGAGCGTGAAGTAGAGTTCTTTACGTGGGAAAAATTAGATTATGTAGATAAAATCAAAGATGCTTTTAAAAGCGCAATGAAAGCTGTTGAAGCATAATTTGTAATTATAGATTTTTCTAAAACCCTTTTAAATTTTATTTGTAAATGTTTGAAAGGGTTTTTTTTATTCAAAAAAATTATACTTACTCAGTATGAAAGAATACAAAAGAGACATTATCATAATTTTTAGTGCTTTTGCTTTGGTAATGATAGCTTCTATCATTTTTCGTATGTTCATTGGTAAAGCACTTTTCCATAGTATTTTCTCTGATGTCCTGTTACTCTTGATAACAGGAGTAGCTTCTTGTATCATAGCTGCTTCATACGCTGTTTTTTTTATCTTAAAGAAGAAATTTTTAGTTCAGTTTCGGAAGTCATACTCTATTATTTTTGCAAGTCTTTGTGTATTAATTTGTTGTTCGCTTGTCTATAATATTTATGAACATCAAGAAAGTATAAAAAAGTATGGAACTAGTATTGGCTATGATGGAACGCTTGAAGAAAGGCTAGAACACGGTATAAAAACAAATAAAAATTGGCAACAAGATAGTAGTTTGTTTATTAGTGACGCTAAAGATTCTGTCTTACCATCAAATATTCAAAAATTTCAACACATAAAATCTTTATATATTTCAGAAACAAATATCAAAACTCTACCCAAAGAACTATCAAAATTTCAGAACCTTACTAGATTGTCTTTATCAAATAATAAAATAGACACACTTCCAGAAGTTATCTTTGAATTGGAGCAGTTACAAGAATTGACATTAGGAAATAATAATCTCAAATACATTTCGCCCAACATAAAGAAGTTACAAAATTTAAAATTCTTGATTCTTTGGGGTCAATTAGTAGGAGGAGAATCTAATACAAACCTACCAAAAGAAATTGGAGAACTTAAAAATCTCACAATTCTTTCATTGTCTGTTCCAAATACCGATGCCCTACCCCAAAACCTCAAGAATGCAGAAAATATTTATAGTTTGACCCTTGCAGATACTAGGTTTGATGAGTTTCCACCTCTGATTTTTGAAATGACTAACTTAGAACATCTAACGCTATTTTTTGACTTTGGCACAATACTTCCACCTATTCCAGATGACTTCCAGAAGCTAACAAAACTAAAATCATTTACTATCAGAGGTTGTAATAGAACTCCTGAACAAAAAGAAAGGCTACAAGAATTATTACCAAGTTTAGAGATTGAATGGTAAGATGCCCTTTTTAATAACTTACCTTTAAAAAACAAACCCAGTCCGAACATCAATATAATCTGCTATATGTCCGTGAGAGAGAAGAGAAAATCCAATAAGATTAAAAAACACCTCACTTCAAGAAAAAGCAAGGTGTTTGTCTTATTCACTAAGATAATTTTTTATCTATTTCTTTACTACTCTGTGTGTAAAGTTAAAATCTTCTCCAATGATTTTTACAATATAAAGACCAGTCTTTAATTTTTGTGTAGGAAGTGTAATTTCCTCATTTCCATTTACAAAAACATTTTGACGAGAAACTTCTTTCCCTTGTGCATCAAACATACGAACTGTTACGTTTTGCGCCTCAACTACTGATAATTGAAGTGTTGCATTTTGGAAAGTTGGATTTGGGAAGATAGTAAACTCATTTACTCTACTTTGAATAGTTGTTTCTTCCTTAGTATTTCTAGTAGAAATTTTAGCTGTTCCAGTAACATTGATATGATAATCTTCTACTTCTCCGTAAGAAAATGTTTCACAAGGTGAAGAATTAGCATTGTATTTCATTGCCACACGCATACGAGTTGTTCCAGTAGAAGCCGTAGCAGGTACACTGATTGTTCCACTTACAGAACTTGATGTAGTTGCTGAGCGAGAAAAAGCTGTTTCTCCAGCATCGTCGAAATCTCCGTCTCTGTTCCAGTCAATAAAAACAGTGTAGGCTTCGCTATACGTACTACCAGCCCAAGATGGATAGATAGTAATGTTCTGACTGCTGCCTTTGCTTACTGTTGTGCTAAGGTTAGTATAATCTTTATATCCACCATTTGCACCAGATGTATTATCAATAGAACCAAAAACTACTCGGTTTAGCCACTCATCAGAAACTGAATTTCCTTTTGATGCACAATATCCTGTTGGAGCTGCCGTACTTCCTCCTCCTGTATCGCCAGTGCTTCCTCCACTGGCACTATGGTTTCCCAAGTAAGAGAATGTATCTTGTGGGTAGGATGTCCATTCAGAAGCTGTGTAAGTTGTATTTCCTTGTGTAACAGTAGATTTTCTAACTAAGGTTATGTCCTGTCCAAAAGTAGCTGAACTATTGAACACTCCTACAACATCAATTAAAGAGTTATTTTTGAAAAGTCCAACAGCATCGTTTCCATTGAAAGTAAGCGCACCCGAAGAGCTTACCAAATCAGCCTTGTTTTGTAAAGTAGTAGAAGCTGAAGAATAAACGATTACATACGTTTGTCCTGCAGCCAAGCTTCCACTCAAAGAAAGCGTAGATGACCAACTGCCTGCTCCATTAGCTTGTTTTTGAAGAGAATAAGCAGATAAACTTACTGATGAAGAAGTTGGATTATAAATTTCGATAGCTTTGTTGTTTGAAGAACCCTCAACGTATTCAGAAATGAAAAGCTCTGCTCCTGTTGGAGTTGTTCCTCCACCTGTGCTGCCACCTCCACCAGTAGAACCAGCTTGGATGTTTATAGTATAATCTTCTACTTCTCCATAAGAAAATGTTTCACAAGAAGTAGGGATTCCATTGTATTTCATCGAAACACGCATACGAGTTGCGCCTGTTGATGCTGATGAAGGAATTGTAATTGAGCCAGTAGCTGTGGCAGTAGAAGCTGCTTTTGAGAACACTAACTCTCCACTATCAGTAAAATCGCCATCTTTATTAAAATCTATCCAAACAGCATACCCTTCTGCATATTGCGAACCTCCCCAAGCAGGGTAAATAGTAATTGTTTGGTTTGCTCCCTGTGTAACACTTGTAGAAAGATTTGTGTAATCTTTGTACCCACCATTTGCACCAGATGTATTATCAATAGAACCAAAAACTACTCGGTTTATCCATTCGTCAGAAACTGAATTTCCTTTTGATGCACAATAAGAAGGAGTGGTAGTTCCTCCACCTCCACCAGTAGAGCCACCAGAAAGATTCCACGCTCTAGCAACAAGTTCTGGATAGTCAATATATGGATTACGGTCGCCTTGATATTGCTCAATTTTATTATTTCTGTCTATTTCATCTGCATCCACAGGGTCTTGTAAGTGCCATTGATACAAAACATCGATGTCTCCAACTTGGCTCATATTACCAGCTTGTGTCGGATACATTGTATAAAAGTAAAAAATTGCACGAGCTGTATTTCCTTTTTGGTCTTCACGAGGTTCAAATTTTTGTGCTGCATATTCGCTATACGCATCAATATTTGAACTTGGAACAGAAGTTTGTTGAGATGAGTTTACCATCCATTTTTCTGTCTGAGAATCATTGATTTCTGCAAAAGGATAATTTGAGCGAGTGCTGTTCCAGTTAGAATATGTAGGAAAAAGATGATGAATGTCTGAAACCATTGGGTCAGCCTTGCCAAAGAAGCTTTGTGGCACAGTATGCTCACAGTTGATAGGCATTGGATTTGTTCCTGAACCTCCATACGTCCACGGCTGTACAAAACCTGAATAAACACCTCTAATAGAGTTATTTTTGTTGTCGATGTAGTTGTACATATACATTCTTGCTGTTGAGTAGCCAAGCGTATTGTGCTTTCCATCGTGATAGTTTTGCTTCAACCAAGTTCTCAAAGAAGAGCCAGAAAGAGTAGAAGGAGGAGTTTGAGCTTCTACTGAAAAAGTAAAACAAAGAAAAATGAGTAAAACTGAATAAAAACGGAAAAGAGTATTTGTTGCCATTTTTGAAAAGGGAAAGGGAACTTTGTGAAATAAATTTTAATAAAAAAGGGGATATTCAAAACCTTTATATTTTAAATACGTTCAAAGCTACCTTCTTTAAATTAGCATCACAATCAAAAATTGGTTAGGATAGTAAACTGATTTTTGTGTAAGAATTTTAAGAAATTATTCAGAATTAGACACCAACACGTAAACTTTTGTTATCGATTTGTTCATATAAAAACCCTTGATTACTAAGAAGTTAATACGAACTTTGTAGTACAAAAACAAATCAAAAACACTGCCTACAAACGCTATATATAGTTTTTAGATACAATAACTACACTTATACAATGCTAATTTTGTGTGAACAAAATGTTAATTAATTTTTTCAGAATTATTTTTTTATTTTGATAAAAAACCACAGAATAGTAAAGTGATTTTAACATTAACACTATTTTAATTTTACGTTTTTTGCTTAATTCAGAATTTCTATTTGAGCAAAAACTCTATAAAAAATGGATTTACTCTTAGAACTAGCTTTTATTTTATCCAAATACTCCCTCAAATCATTAGACCAAATCTTGCCCAAAGATTCTAAAATGAGAAGATTATTTGATGCCGTTTCGAAGGGAATTATTCAAACTGATGAAGAAGCATCTCATTTTTTATATGAAACTTCGCCTTCTGATAAGCGTTACTTGATGCTCAAAAGAAACTTGATAAATAAACTTTTCGAACTCTTGCTTTCCAACGATTCAGAAGTAGAGAAAAAAATCCGAAAGAGTAAACGCAAAGAGGTTTTCAATCAAGAAGAAACTAAGTTTTTAGCACATCAATATCTTATCATTGCAGACAAACTGCTTATTCAGAATGTGTATCACAATGCAGAGAAAATTATTGAAAGAGTAAGGCAAAAAGCAAAAGAATATCATTTGATAGAAACAGAATGGGAATGTGTGCGAAAACTCCGAACTATTTATGCTCTTAAAGGATTTGCAAATGAAACTGAAAAATACACACTAGAGGCGCAAGAACTAAGGGAAGAAATGATTTTCTTAGACAATTTGAAAAGTTATTGGGAGGTAATGCAAGCCAAAACCAAATTTTTTATAGGGCAATATCCAGAATGGGAAGCAGAAGCCTTTGCAGCCGAAAAACTGACTGAAAAATTCTATAAAAAGTACGAAGAAAAGCAAAAACAAACACATCCACTTGCCAAACTTTATGGTTTTCGCTTTAGAAATATTCGTTTGTTGCAAAGCCAACCTCAATTAGAAGAACTTAAAAAAAATACAAATAGCTGGGAAGAACATTTTAAAAGTTATCCTCACCTAAACACACCTACACGCAATTTAGAACTTTTGATAGCACAAATTTATACGCTTCGTTATGCTGGGGAATTTATGCAGGCTCTACAACTTATCAAAAAAGCCACAAAACTCACAACTTATCAAGCCTTCAACAAATTCAAAATTCAAGAACTTTACTTTGATACGCTTTTAAAGATAAATGAACCCAAACACGGCTACAAACAGGCAGCCTTACTACTTTTGGAGGTATTGCAAACTTCTCAATTCGACAGATTAGATAAATGGGATAAAGCCTCTTGGCGACTGCGTGAAGCCTATTTATTTCTAATTTTACAAAATAAAGACCCCAAACTTACTAAAAAATATACGCCTAATTTTTACAAAAAAAATGTCCTTTTAGAGCTGCCCCACGAACCTATAAACAAAGACAAAACTGGCTATAATACCATCAGAATTTGGATAAAGGTTATTTTTCTATTCTATACAGGAATGCAAGATTTTAATTCGGAAGCCAATAACTTCAGAAACTATTACCAACGTCATTTGAAAGATTCGAAAGATGAAAGACTGTGTCAGTTTGTATTGCATTTGATAAAACTTGCTCAAAACGATTTTAACCCAACTTTCTTAGAAGAAAATAAACTAGAGTTACCACAAGAAAATTATAATTTTACAGAATTTGGATGTTATGAAACCGTAGAAGAACTGATTTTGGGCTTTTGTAAAAAAACTGTTTGAAGAAAAATATTTCTACTCTTATCAATACATATCAATGCCATCAAAATAAATTTCTGTGATGGCAGTATCTGCGTATTTCTCACCTTTATAAACTTCCGTAATTTCAAAAGTGAGCGTCCAATTAGGTTTTGTTCTTAACTCTTCTAAATTTTCCCTATCAGCATTTCCGATAGGCTCTACTTCAAAAATTTGCTCATTTCTTGTGTCTTCCAAATTTAGTAAGGCTGTCGGAACGCCATTAATATAGAGTTTGAGTTGTTTTACTCTTGAATTTTCTCTCCACGCTTTTTCAGACTTCACATATCCATTCACAACAATTATTGACGTAATTCTAGGCTGTTGTGATGAAAAGCTGTATTTTATTTTTTCGCCTATTCCATAGCCTTCTACTCCTTCTACCCAAGCTGTCTGATAATCCAAATCATGTATATTATGTGGAATATAATTGATAGTTTTGTAATTACTTTTTAAATGGGAAGAAGCCCAAACAGATTCTATTTCCATCCCATCATACCAACTATCTCCCATTCCAATCACATCCCAATATGTTTCATAGGTTTCATCAAAATTATCATAAAACTTTTTTTCTGATGTAGAAAGGTTCTCATAGCCTTTTTCTACCATAGCATAATATTTTTGCTGCTCGACTATAAACTGCGCCTCTCCCTCTTTACTTTTATCTATCAAAACACCTTGCTTTGGATTCCAAATAGGTAAATCTTTTACAGAATTTTGAGGAAATAAAAATAATGTGAGTAGTAATATGATAAGAGATTTCATAATTTATTTCTCAAATGGTGTAATTCCCAAATCTTCTTTTTTAGTTTCTGATAGCTTAGGAATTTTATTAGTATTTAGTAAGTTTTTGGCATTTTCATAGATAGAAATATTCCTGTTGGTAGGATAATTCCTCATAAAATACTCTCTATAAATATTCTCAATTGCTGTTTTGGCATTCTTGGTTGGATATATTTTATGAGCAATCTCTGCCAAGCGAAAAGCATAATTTGGATTGTATTCAGCTTGTAATAGAGCTTCTGTCAAAAGCTCATTGGCTTTTGCTTTGCGTTCTATCTGCTCCTGTGTTTTGTCCTTTTTATCAATGCGCTCTTTCAAAGCATCTACTGTAACACCCAACTGATTGATTTCTTTATTTTTATTTTCAATCACTCGGTAGGTGCTTTTGTCTAGCTTTAGAACTTCTTCCAAGACTTTTTCTTTTTCTATGAGTTTGTCTAACTGGTCATCTAGTTTCTTACTAACCTTCATTGTATTTTCAAGCTGCAACTTTATTTGCTCGTTCTGTCTCTCAATCTCATTTTTTCTCTCAATAGCAATGCCTCTTTCACGCAATGCCCATGCAGCCGAAATGCCAAGCATAAACATCACTAAAGCAATAGAAACTGTTTTGATAATTCGATTTGCCTTTGCTCTATTTTTACTCTTTTTTATTAATTCCTCTTCCTCAACAGTTAGTTGGAGTGTTTCTAAATGTGGCTCAATGAGTGTTAAGCTATTTTTTGAAAGTACCTCTCCTGTATTTTTATAATTTTTCAGTCCGACTTGTAGTATTTCTTTAGCTTTGGCTACATTTTTCTCTTCTGTTGTCAGTCTTTCCACGATTTTTAGAGCCAAACTATCGTGAGCTAGTTCTACACGCTGCTCTGAAAGATGAATAATTCTGACTTTACTAAGCTCTTCTAAACAAAATGTAATATTTTCCTTGCTTGCTCCGTGCGAATACATAAGATTAGTAGCCTCGTGCAAGTCCATAGACACACGAGTTCCATCTTCTGTAACCAAAAGGTTCAAGATTGTCCAAACTTGACGTTCTTCTGCTTTGGGTAAACGGTTCTGAACTTTTTTTACTTGCTCTTCCAAATATTCTCCCAAAACATCACCTATCGTACTGAGTTCTTTTACCAATTCGGGATTAAAAACTACTGGGTCTGCCCAACCATTATTCATACTGCCTGTATAGCCAGCCAATACGCCTTGTTTGCTTTTGGCAAGTTCAAAAAGACGGTCTAAATAAATTTGGAGATAGGTAAGTTCTATAAGACTGCGCTCTTCTGCCACTTGTGAAACGATTAAATCAGCCGTTTCGTCTGGATATTCTACTTTGATATTAAATGCCTCTGCTGATTTGAGAATTACTTCCTTTGCATTGGTTCTACGCATTTTCTCCACTCGCACTCTATAATCGAAAAGCTGTGGCACACGCTCCTCAAAAACTGAAAGGTCAGCTAAATATTCCTCACGCATTACCAAGATGACTTTACAATTATATTCACTAGACAACACAGTCTGTACAAAGTCATAAAACTGGTTTTGCTCTTCTCTACTGCCAGAAATATAAAGCTCCTCAAATTGGTCTATGATAACATAAATCGGACGAAAAAACGTCATGTGAAGTGCCTTGATAGCAAGATGAAGAGGTGTATGGGCTTTAAGTTTTCGCTGTAAATATTTGTTGGTCTCTTCTAAAATGGCAGTTCCGATGTGGTCTTTCCTACGGACGTGAAGAGGTAACCAGTCGTCTGAAGAAAAACAAATAGGCAGTCCACAATGTACAAGACTTGTTTTTCCTGTTCCAGATGCGCCATAGACCAAGACCAAATTACTTTCAGTAGTTTTTTTAAAAAGTAATTGTATTTCGGCATCTCTACCGAAGAAAATCTCTTTGTCTTTGCGTCCATACGCTTCCAGTACTTTAAATGGACTACTTGTCATAGTTTTAGTGAGCAGCTATTAGTTTTTTTAGGATAATTGATTTACAGGAACTATAAAAATACAATTTTTTTTGAGAAACTTCCCTATTTTGATTGTATTGTTTGCATCTTTTTATAGAAACGAAACAAAAGTATTTTTGGTTTTTTGATATAGAAAAATATTCTACAAGTGCCAAACTCAATCAATTTTTTTTGTATAATAGTACCAATTCATACAAAGTTTATCAAACTAAACTTGTATATTAAAGTCAAGTATAGAATAATAATACAAGAATTTAAGTAACGTTTAACAACAAAGAACATATTTTATGACTCAAGACATCAACTTTAGAAATAAAAAAACATTGCTCTACAATATCACATTTCTTGCCTTAGCTTTATCATTTCTTTCTACAAAAGCAGTACAAGCGCAAATAGAAAAAGTAGCATCTTTCAAAACATATAAGAAAGAAAAAAAATTTGTATCCCAGTTTTTTTTGGATGATGATAGCTCCTTTATTTTAGAAGTGGATAAAAGACTTTTTAAATTAGACATCTCAGAAAATACAGATGATTATAGCGAACTAAAACCATATAGCTTTTTACCAAAACGACCAGATGGCGTAATAAAATCTATTCAATATGGCAAAGATGATAGTACGTATTATATTTTGGATAATAAAAAAGACAGAAGTAAAATTTATTTATCACAGGAAGATGATAGAAAACATACTAGCTGTTGGGGTTTGGACTTGACAATAGGTAAGAATAGCTTTTCTACTAAAGATGATTTCACGATACACAAGATAACAAGTAACCTACTTGCTATTGGTGTACAAGCTACAGGAAAATTACATACAAAAACAAAGAATTGGCTTGTAACTGAAACTTTACAAGACCCATTATATGGGATTTTCATTATAGATATATCAGCAAAAAAGCTGATACATTCTTTTGTTATTGAGAATGATAATTATGAAAGTATGTTCGCTTCGTACGTGGCAGATGAATCTACGATTATCAAGCGATTCAGCTTTTGGAATGTGCTTTCACTCCTCATGTCTATAGAAGTAAAAAATAGTTTTATAAAGTACGAATTAGTTACCCACGAGAGATTCTCAGAAAATAAAGCAGCTCAAATGGGACTCAGCAAAAAGAAAGGTTATGGAAAAACTATTCATTTGATTTATACTTATAATACTAAAAGCAAAAACCTTCAAAAATATGTTCTAGACCAATCTAATTATTATACAGATAAGTCACAGTGTTTTCTGTTAGAGAAGGGGAAAATTCAATGTGTTGGCTTATTTTCAAATAAAGCACAACAAGAAACGTATAACTTGATTTACATTCAGCCTGGATATGTTTCACCACACGGAGGTCTTCAAGTTTCTAATACTCAAGGGGGAATAAATGTAGTCAATGATGCAAAAGGTATATATATTCAAGAATTTCAAGATGGAAAGAAAATTAGAGATAAAGTACTAGAGTTCGCCCCAGAGAGTTTGAAGAAAATAAAATCGAGACAGCGTGATAACAGCTTAGAACTGGCAGAAATTAACTATATGTCAAATCCTGTGGGAAAGCAGAACTCTATGATAGAAATGCTTATTCACGACTTTTCTCCTAAGAGAGGTCTTACTGAAGAAACACTATACTTATGTATAGACAAAGATGAAAATATAATTGAAAGTAATCTATTACAATTGAAATACCCCATAAGGTGGTTCTACTACAAAGACTATGAAAGCTATAAAAATGATAATAAAACCACTACAAACATTTTGTCTTCTTCTAAATTTATTGACGATAAACATAAACTAACTTATAATAAGATCGGCTGTGCAGGAATAGAAACCTTTAAATATGACCTCCCTAAGAAAATAGGAAAATATACTTTCATAGATATAATTGTAAATCCGCTAATAGTAGGGAATTTGTACGTTTTGTACTATTCAAAAAATGATTATAGAATATATAAAATCACCCCTATTTTTGAAAGAAGGAATAAGAAAAAGTGATATAAACCTAACATTTTTAGCTTTTTTACAGTATTCTCTATACAAAACAAACTATATTTGTTAGAATCAATAAAAACACACAAATAATTTTTCCTTTTAGGTTTATGCCACTTTCTACTTCAAAATCTGCTTCTCAGTTTGCTGACTTTGTCTATTATGAGCAAACACATACTGGAAAAATTCGCAAACACAATGAAGATGCTTGTGCTGTTTTTGAAACGCCTAACGGATTATTATGTGTTGTTTGTGATGGAATGGGTGGACATTTGGGAGGAGAAAGAGCATCCAAACTTGCCTTAGAAAAGATAGGAAATTATATGAGCGCAGAAAAATTTCCCTTAGGAAAACTCATAGATGCCCTAGACCAATCTTTTACCTCTGCACACGCTGCCATTGCTTATGAAGCAGAAAGCAATCCGCTTTTAAAAGGAATGGGAACAACATGTGTAGCTGTTTTATTTCACCCAGATGCTACTTTTTGCGCTCATGTAGGAGATAGCCGTTTATATATTTATAGAAATAACGAACTTATACGCCTAACAGAAGACCACTCTTTCGTACAGCGTTTGATAAGTGATGGTGTAATTACAGAAGCTGAAGCTCTCTATCATCCGAAAAGAAATCTTATAGACCGAGCTTTAGGTTCTGACGAAGCACAACCCGATATTTCTAATTTAGGACGAGTATTGCAAGACCTTAGAGTAGGCGACTTATTTTTACTTTGCTCTGACGGACTTTCTAACGAACTTGGAGACGTTGAAATTAAAAACTTTCTTGAAAATGAAACGCTAGACCTAGAAGAAAAAGTAGAGCGAATGATGGAATATGCACTAGAAGCAGGAGGGAAAGATAATATTACCATTCAAATTATTGAGAAAGTGAAATAAAAAAATAAACTTCCTAATCTTAAACACTTAGAAGGTTCTTTAGCGCATTTTGTACATTTTCTTTTTTCCAAGCAAGAACTATTTTTCGCTTGAAATCCACATCTTTTATAGAAACGCAACAAATACCTTCAAGCTCTTTCTTAGGCTTAGGAAGCATCGTAATTCCTAAACCAGAAGCTACCAACGATTTTGCTACCTCGTCTCCATTAGCACTAAAAATGATATTTGGCGCAATATTTTTTTGAGAAAAAACTTCTTGAATTTCATCATATAGATTACAGTTATTGCGCTGAATGAAAGGTAGCTGATGAATTGCTGATAAATCGATTTCTTTTTTTTGAGCCAGCGAGTGAGTTTGAGGAACTCCAATTACCATTTTATCTTCTGTGATGATTTTGTAAGCTAGTTTCTTTTCTGTAGGAATAGATTTTATAAAAACAGCGTCTAGTTTCTCCTTTAATAACTTTTCACATAAAACTTCTGTATCTCCTTCTATCAAATTAATTTTGTATGAGCCATACAGTTCATTAAAACTCTTCATCATCGGTACAATCTCATCAAAATCTAACACATCAAGTACACCCAAATTCAAAACCTTTGCTTGTTCGGCTACAAATTTTGTTTCCATGTCGTACCAAATACTAAGTATAGATTTAGCTTGTGGCAAAAGTATTTCGCCTTCTTTGGTAAGCCTTACGTTTCTTTTATCTCTAAAAAAGAGCTTACAATTTAGCGTTTCTTCCAATTTTTTAATCCCAGACGAAAAAGCTGACTGCACTACATTATTTTTTTCGGCTGCCTGTGTAAAGTTTTGAGTTTCAGCGAGTGTTATGAAGTATTTTAAGAATTGAATATTCATATTAATCTAAAATTTAGCTAAGTGTAATCTAAAAAATCTGTTTTACAAATATATTAATTTTACCTTACTTTGCATTGTCAAAAACAAAATAATTTATTCAACCAGATACTTTTTTAAAGATGACTTTTCAAGACTATATGACAACATTCCAAGAGAAACTCATTCAACTCAAAAAAAATATAGAAGGAAAAATGCCTTCAGAGTACGTTCAGACAATGCACAAAGCAACAGCAGACTTAAAAGCGTCCAATATTGAAGAGAAAGTAATCAAAGTAGGCAACTCACTTCCAAATTTTGAACTACCTAATCAAGATGAAAAAATTGTTTCTGCTCAAGAGTTGTATCAAGATAAATTTTTAGTGATTACGTTTTATCGTGGTGTTTGGTGTCCGTACTGCAATGCAGATTTGGCAAACCTTAATAAATATTTGCCTCAAATTGAGGAATTAGGGGGAACGATGGTAGCTATTTCTCCAGAAAAAACAAGTTATCTACAAAAAATCATCAAAACGCAAAACCTCAATTTTGATATTCTGCATGACCAAAGCAACCAGTTTGCACAAAAATTAGGTTTAAAATTCAAAATGCCTGATTCGCTTATTGAGCTTTACAGAGATAAATTCAAAATTGACTTGGAAGAACATCACGGCGACAAAGATTGGACCCTCCCAATGCCAGCTCGTTTTTTGGTAGATAAAAATGGAATCACTCGCTATGCAGAAAGTAATGCAGATTATACACAACGACCTAATCCAGAAGAGTTGATTGAAGTCTTGAAAACGCTTTAAAGAATTATAAGACATTGCTCCTTTTCCCTGTTCTGTGGCTCACAGAATAGCAAATACATCTTATGTAAAAACCTTATTTTACCAGTACAACAAATTTAAAATCCATTCGAAAAAATGAAAAATATATTCATCATTAATGCACACGAATACTATCCTTTTGCAGAGGGAAAACTAAATAATACACTCACAGAGAAAGCAAAAAAATATTTTGAAGAAAGTGGTTATAATGTCAGAGTCAGAACAATGCAAGACGAGTACAACGTAGAAGAGGAAATTGAAAATCATCTTTGGGCAGATGTTGTATTTCTGCAAAGCCCTGTAAATTGGATGGGACACCCTTGGAGTTTTAAAAAATACGCTGATGTGGTCTATACAACTGGAATGATGGGAAAGCTTTGTAATAACGATGGGAGAAATGCTGAAGAACCTAAGAAAAATTATGGCACAGGTGGAAATTTAGAAAACACAAAATATATGCTTTCCCTTACTTTCAATGCACCAAAAGAAGCCTTCGACGATAAAAATGAATACCTTTTTGGTGGTAAGAGCGTAGATGATTTATTTTTCCCAACACACATGAATTTTAAATTCTTTGGAATGAAGCCGTTAGAAACTTTTGCTTGTTATGATGTGATGAAAAACCCTAATATAGAGAACGATTTTATTCGTTTTGAAAATCATCTAAAACAACACTTTCCTGCTTTAGTAGAGAAAGTATAAGCCTCTATTTCATAGTTTTATCTATATGGATAACCTTAGTTATGATTTTTTTAGCTAAGGTTATTTTATTTTTCCAGTATAATTAGCAAAAAATAACTACCAAAAACTCATATTTCTTCGTAACTTCGTCGAATGGAAAATTATGTAGTTTCGGCACGTAAATATCGCCCAGATACCTTTGATGCAGTTGTGGGACAGTCTCATATTACTGACACACTCAAAAATGCTATTCGTTCTAACCAACTGGCACAGGCTTTTTTATTCTGTGGTCCTCGTGGTGTGGGTAAGACGACTTGCTCTCGTATTTTGGCAAAAACCATCAACTGTCTGAATATTACAGCAGAAACCGAACCTTGTGATGAATGTAGTTCTTGTAAGTCTTTTAACAGTGGTAGTTCACTGAATATTAGTGAGTTAGATGCTGCCTCTAACAACTCTGTTGAAGATATTCGCAATCTTATAGAACAGGTTCGTTACCCCCCTCAAGCTGGAAAGAAGAAGGTTTACATTATTGATGAGGTTCACATGCTTTCCAATCAAGCCTTTAATGCTTTTCTCAAAACATTGGAAGAACCCCCTTCGTATGCTATTTTTATTTTGGCAACAACGGAAAAGCATAAAATTATTCCTACTATTTTGTCTCGTTGTCAAATTTTTGATTTTAATAGAATCCAACCCAATGATGTAGCTCGTCATTTGGAAAAAATTGCAAAAAACGAGAATGTAGAAGCAGAAGAAGAAGCCCTTCAACTTGTTGGAAGAAAAGCAGATGGAGCATTGCGTGATGCACTTTCTATTTTTGATATGCTCGTTACTTTTTCGCCAGACAGAAAGCTGACCTACGCTCGTGCTATTGAGAACTTGCACGTTTTGGATTATGATTATTATTTCAAACTGACTGATGCTTTCTTGAGTAGAAATCACACAGAAGCCTTACTCATTTTTGATGAAATATTGAAAAAAGGTTTTGATGGACATAATTTTATAGTGGGCTTGTGTGAGCATTTACGTGATTTGTTAGTAGCTAAAGATGCTGCTACTATTTCTTTGTTGGAGCTTTCAGATGCTGTGAAGGAAAAATATAAATCACAGGCTGCCAGTTCGTCCTTCTCATTTTTGATGTCGGCTCTAAATCTAGCGTCTGCTTGTGAATTGGGTTATAAAAATAGTAAAAACCAACGTTTGCACGTAGAAATGACTTTGCTAAAGCTCTCTCATGTTATGGCTGCCATTTCTATTCCTCAACTGGTAGAAGATTTAAAAAAAAAAGACTAGCTAAATCTCAAAACCCTTCGCAAGAACAAAGTTCGGACACTTCAAAGAAAAATATTTCTAATCCTGCATTACAAAAAAATGCAGAAGAAACTCCTTGGCGCAAAACACCAAAAGTTACGACAAATGTAAGAATAAAAAAGAAGGAGATAGCAAACTCAAAAGTAGAAACAGAGGAAAAAGAAGTTCAGCAACCAATGGCTTCACAAGCTGACCGTAATTCTAGTTTTGATACAATAAAAGTACAAAGAGTATGGAAGGAGTTTTTCAAAACAAGTCCTTCTGGCTTTGCAGGAAGTCTGATAAATGCAAAAATCGTAGTAGAAAAATCGCCTATCATAAAAGTAGAATTACTCAACAATATTGCTTTGCGTTCAGAGTTTTCAACTATACGAATAGCTTTAAATCCTTATTTAGCCAAACATTTGGACAATGATTTTATCAAACTTGAGATTATAGACCAAAAGATAAAAAAACAAGTAGTAGCAAAATCATTATCCGAACAAGAAAAACTAGATATATTGGTAAAAGAATTTCCTCTTATCAATGAAGCCATGCGAAGATTTGGTTTGAAGTTGGAGAGCTAGAATTTTTAGAAGTAAACAAACCAAATAAGTTAGCTTTTCGTTTTATAATGAACTGATAAAATAAAATTAAAGTAAAAATTATGATTGCAATAGAAAATAAAATTCGGAATCTAATTCTTGAACTTTCTTATTATCAAAAGAAAGAGTTGTTTCATTTTTTAGAGAGTATTCTTCATCCACCAACCAAGTCAAATAGTCTGTTACAATTTGCAGGGGCAATAAACTTGGAAGATGTAGAACAAATGGAAAAAGTTATTGAAGAAGGTAATAAAATAGATGAAGATGAGTGGTAAATTTTTGTTAGATACCAATATTCTGATAGCTCTTTTCAAATACGAAAAGGCGATTATTGAAAAATTAAGCGTTGAAGATAATATCTGTTCTACATCTTTTATAACCATTGGGGAGTTGTATTATGGTGCTTTTAATTCTTTTAAAATAGAAGAAAATCTCATACAGTTAGAAAAATTTCGCCAAGTCATTCCTATTTTAAGAGCTTCTGATACAACGAGTATGATATACGGAGAAATCAAAACTGAATTAAAAAAGAAAGGAAGACCTATTCCAGAAAACGATATTTGGATAGCTGCTTTAGCAAAGGAACACGATTTAATTTTAGTAACTAGAGACAAACACTTTTCTGAAATAAGCAATCTTAAAATTGAGAGATGGTAAGTAGTTCAAATATCAATTCAAAGACTTAGAATAGTTTTTCGTACATCCTACCTATATAATATCTTTGTTAGATAAATACGCAAAAAATTCACTTTGAATTTAAAATAAGTTTTTAAAATAAGAAGATGACACACATTCACAAACTATCTACTGAAACGCATTTTGAGTTTCTCAACGAACATCGTAAAGACCCTATTACTGGCGATTTGATAAAAGAAAACGATGAAGTAGTAATTTGTAGTTCGTGTAAGTCTGTATTTTTGAAAGAGAGCTGGGAGTATTTAGGAAAAGAACATTGTAATCAAAATGAAACACTTGTCGTTATTCCAAAGCAAAGCAAACTTAGCTTGAAAAAAGCTGGTTTAGTAAACTTTCTACCACTTACACCTATTGAAAATATTTTATCTAAATTTTCTTTAGTTGCAATCATAGAAATCATATTAATTTCTCTTTTCTATTCGCTTCTACAGGACTCCTTGATGTTATTGTTGGTTTTAGGAGCTATTATAGTACTTCTTCCTGTTGCTATTGGCATTTTGATTACTCCTACAACACAAGTAGAGTTGCATAGCTCCTATTTACTCATAAAGAAAGCAGTAGGTAAAACCAAAATCAATTATGCTGATATACAATACATAATTATACAGTGCTACGAAACTGACAATGTGGCAAGAAGAATACATATCAAATACAAACACAGAGGAACGTATGATATTTTATTAAATGAATCACTAACTAACTTTCACGATGATAAACTGCTTGGCTTTGTAACCGTTTTATCAAGATACACACGAATAAAAATAAAAATTAATAACTATCATGATAAGCAAAAAGTAATAGAGAAAAATTTAGATATTGTAGTAAGTGATTAGACCAAAATGATTTGTTGATACACCAAGTAACCTATGTAAGTAATATAACCCAATGTCAAAACTGTTCCTTCTCCTCGGCTTATTTTTCTACCTTCTCCCATAAAAACAAATGCTACTACCATCAAACAGCCTAATGCTGTAACGACAACATCTAAATTATTAGCATTTGGACTAAATGGAATAGGACGTATGGTGGCACTAATTCCCAAGACAAAAAAGACATTAAAAACATTTGAACCTACTACATTTCCGATTGCCATGTCTGTGCTTCCTTTTCTTGCTGCCATTACAGAAACTACAAGTTCTGGAAAAGATGTTCCTGCTGCCACTACGGTAAGTCCAATAATTCCTTCACTTACTCCCCAAGACTGGGCAATTTCAACAGCAGAATCCACCATAAATTTCCCTCCTCCGATAAGTCCTGCAAAACCACCCAAAAGCATCAAAATAGAAAGTCCTAAAGGTAATTTTTGTATTTCTTCAGCCTCTTCTATAGATAGTTTTTTGTCTCTCATAGCAGAGAAAAACGTATAATACATAAAAACTATAAAGAAAAAGAGCAAGATAATACCATCTCCCCTTGACAAAACAGAACTACTATAATTATCTATTAAAGCATCGTTTGCCAACACTCCTAATGCTAAAGCAGCCAAAAGTCCTAATGGGATTTCTACTTGAACCGTTATTCGCTTGACAAATACAGGTGAAATCATTGCACAAATTCCTAAGATAGCAAGCGTATTAAAAATATTACTTCCCAAAACATTGCCGATTGCCAAATCCGAACTACCACTACCCGAAGCAAACAAATTCACGACAAGCTCTGGAGCAGATGTTCCGATAGAAACAACTGTAAGACCAATAATAAGGTCTGAAATATTAAAGCGTTTGGCGATGGAGGAAGCTCCGTCTGTTACCCAGTCAGCTCCTTTGACAAGCACGATAACACTAACTATAAAAATGAGATAATTCATTATCTAATACGTATTGGAGTGGAATGATTGAAATTGTTTTCCTTCTAGGTTTTTATTTTTTTGTGTAAAGAACAAACCACGAACCAAAGAAGTAGTAGATACCCTGTTTTTAGACCATCATATCTTTTAGATAGATGAAGGTTCTTTTTTTGAAGAAAAAGCCGTATATTCAAGCCTAAATCATTCATTTTACGTGTTACTTTTTTATCTGAAAGTAGCAGATTGTTATTCAATAAACTTATACAAAATACCCTTAATGAATACACACGATTATATAGAAAAAAATAAAGAACGCTTCTTAGAAGAACTCAAAGATTTACTTCGTATTCCCTCTGTAAGTGCAGATAGCAAATACAAAGAAGACGTTTTTAGAGCAGGAGAATTTCTAAAAGAAAAACTAGAAGAAGCTGGAGCAGATAATGTAGAACTTTGTCAGACAGCAGGTTATCCTATTGTGTATGGAGAAAAGATTATAGATAGTTCTCTTCCAACAGTTTTAGTTTATGGACACTACGATGTTCAGCCACCAGACCCATTAGACCTTTGGGAAACGCCTCCTTTTGAGCCAACGGTTAGAGATGAAAAAATCTATGCTCGTGGAGCATGTGATGACAAAGGACAAATGTATATGCACGTAAAGGCATTTGAAGCCATGATGAAAACGGATGCTTTACCTTGTAATGTAAAGTTTATGATAGAAGGCGAAGAAGAAGTGGGTTCTGATAACTTAGGAATTTTTGTAAAAAATAATAGAGAAAAGCTATCTGCCGATGTTATTTTGATTTCAGATACAGGAATGATTGCCAACGATATTCCATCTATCACTACTGGACTTCGTGGACTTTCGTATGTAGAAGTAGAAGTAACAGGACCAAACCGTGATTTACACTCTGGTTTGTATGGTGGTGCTGTTCCAAATCCTATCAATGTTTTGTGTGATATGATTTCTTCATTGAAAGATGAAGAGGGCAGAATCACAGTAGAAAATTTCTATGACGATGTGGTAGAGCTTTCAGCAGAAGAGCGTGAGAAAATGGCACAAGCTCCTTTTTCTTTAGAAGAATATAAAAATTCTATTGGTTTGAAAGACGTAGAAGGCGAAAAAGGATATTCTACCCTAGAGCGTGCTTCTATCCGTCCAACATTGGATGTAAATGGAATTTGGGGTGGCTACACAGGTGAAGGCGCAAAAACAGTAATTGCCTCTAAGGCTTATGCCAAAATTTCTATGCGTTTAGTGCCAAATCAAGATTCTGAAACGATTACGAAATTATTTAAAAAGCATTTTGAAAAAATTGCTCCTCCTTCGGTAAGTGTTTTAGTAAAACCTCATCATGGAGGCGAGCCAGTAGTTACGCCAATAGATTCACAAGCCTACCAAGCAGCAAGTTTTGCCTACAAACAAACGTTTGACAAAGAGCCTATTCCGATGCGTGGAGGTGGAAGTATTCCAATTGTTGCGATGTTCAAATCTGAACTTGGCATTGACAGTATTCTGATGGGCTTTGGCTTAGATTCAGATGCCATTCACTCGCCTAACGAACACTACGGACTTTTCAATTATTATAAAGGAATCAATACTATTCCTCATTTCTTTTTCCGTTATGCTGAGATTTATAAGCCAGAATTGGTTTAAGGTAATGAAGAATTAATAATTATCTATTAAAAAAAACGAACTGCAATCTAATTTGTAGTTCGTTTTTTTATGCCTAAATGTTAAATTTCTATTTTTTAAATGGTCTTTGCAGCAAAATGAAAACTTTTAGAGTAATGAGAGTAAATATTTATTAACTCTAAAATTTACTCTGATTATGAAAAATGTAAAAACACTTCGTTTTAAACCATTGGTTTATCTTTTTCTTTCTGCTGTTGTTTTGTCTTTTTCGGCTTTCTCGTGTGAAGGTTGCGATGAGGATTATGCTCCTTTAGAAATTCAAATTGAGAACAAAACAGGCTACGATTTGACAAACATTAATATTGACGATATTCATATTGAGTCTCTCAAAAAAGATGAAACCTCTGGGTATATACAAACAGAAGATTTTGAATATCTGCAATCTATCTTTGCGACTGTGAAAGGAAAATTTGAGAGAGAATTGCGTAGCATCTCTACAATTCCGTGGTGTGGAAATGACTCATATTATGACACCAAACATCATAAAAATGCTCTACAGTCAGGAAAATATGATTTTTCTATTTCTATTTATGAAGAGGATGGTGTAGAATATCTTCATTTTTCAAAAAAATAAACTAGAATATTAAAACTCTTTGCCTTAATATTTATTTCACTCTAAATTTCTCTTACTTAATGAAAAATGTAAAAACACTTCGTTTTAAACCATTGGTTTATCTTTTTCTTTCTGCTGTTGTTTTGTCTTTTTCGGCTTTCTCGTGTGAAGGTTGCGATGAGGATTATGCTCCTTTAGAAATTCAAATTGAGAACAAAACAGGCTATGATTTGACAAATATAAAAATTGATGATATTCAAATCACATCCCTTGCAAAAAATGAAACCTCTGGCTATATCCAAACAAAAGATTTTGAACCTATGAAATCTGTATATGCTACTCTAAAAGGAAAATTTGAAAGAGAACTACATAGCTTCGGCACAGATTCTGGGCTTTGGTGTGGAACAGGATTAGAAGATTATCCAGTTAAAAAATCTGGAAAACATAATTTCGTTATTGTTCTTTATCAGTATGATGATGGACACGAATCTCTTGGTTTTTTAGAAAAATAATGCTTTAGTTAATTTTGTATAGTCCTCCTAGACTTTATTTGAGCCAAACACTTAGTTTTTAGCTCAAATAAAGTCTTTTTTAATCTTTGCCATTAGGTTAGAAGGTCTGACATACATCAACGACTGTGATAACATTTAGTGAGAATGGGAGAAAAATCAAATTCAATGTTTCAAATTATCCTTTTTTGACTAAATTAGTGATATAATTACGAAATCACATTTTTATAAAAATAGATACATCATTTTATGAGTACAGTCGACAATAAAGTCATTTTTTCAATGGCAGGAGTTAGTAAAACCTATCCTCCTCAAAAACAGGTTTTGAAAGATATTTATCTTTCTTTTTTCTATGGTGCTAAAATTGGTGTTATTGGTCTGAATGGAGCAGGAAAATCTACTATTCTGAAAATTATTGCAGGAATAGAAACAGAATATCAAGGTGAAGTAGTTTTTTCGCCTGGCTATTCAGTGGGATATTTAGAACAAGAACCACAGCTAGACCCTACCAAAACAGTAAAAGAAATTGTACAGGAAGGCGCACAAGAAACTGTTGATTTACTCAAAGAGTTTGAAGAGATAAACTTAAAGTTTGGCGACCCAGAAGTTTTGGACGACCCAGACAAAATGGAAAAACTCATCGAACAGCAAGGAAAAGTGCAGGAAAAACTAGATGCTTTGGATGCTTGGAATTTAGATACAAAGCTAGAAAAAGCGATGGATGCACTCCGAACACCACCAGAAGATGCCATTATTGGTAATCTTTCAGGAGGAGAAAAAAGACGTGTGGCACTTTGTCGTTTGCTTTTGAAAGAACCAGATGTTTTGCTTTTAGATGAGCCTACCAACCACTTAGATGCAGAATCTGTACATTGGTTAGAGCATCATTTGAGAGAATACAAAGGAACAGTTATTATTGTTACGCACGACCGTTATTTCTTAGACAATGTAACCAGTTGGATTTTAGAATTAGACAATGGCAGAGGTATTCCTTGGAAAGCAAACTATTCTGATTGGTTAGACCAAAAGCAACAAAAATTATCTGAAAGTGAAAAAACAGCTTCTCGTTATCAGAAAGCTCTTCAAAAAGAATTGGAATGGTCAAGAATGAATGCAAAAGGAAGACAAACAAAATCTAAAGCACGTTTGGCTTCTTACGATAAATTAGCAAGTGAAGACCCATCTCAAAAAGATGAAAAACTAGAAATTTTTATTCCTGCTAGTGAACGTTTGGGAGATGTTGTTATTGAAGCAAATGAAGTTTCGAAAGCCTTTGGAGATAAACTTTTATTTGAAAACCTAAGTTTTTCGTTGCCTAAAGGTGGAATTGTGGGAGTTATAGGACCTAATGGAGCTGGAAAAACCACCCTTTTCAAAATGATTATGGGAAAAGAAACGCCCGATAATGGAACATTTAAAGTTGGTGAGACAGTAGAAGTAGGTTATGCCGACCAAGAACACGTTAATATAGATAATGAAAAAACGATTTTCGAAACTATTTCTGGAGGAAGCGAACTGATGATGCTTGGCAAAAGAGAAGTAAACTCTCGTGCGTATGTAAGTCGCTTCAATTTTGGAGGTTCAGACCAACAGAAAAAACTAAAACAACTCTCTGGAGGCGAGCGCAATCGTGTGCATTTAGCTCTAACCCTCAAAGAAGGTGCAAATCTACTCCTACTAGATGAGCCTACCAACGATTTGGATGTCAAGACTCTTAGAGCTTTGGAGGAAGGTTTGGAAAATTTTGCTGGCTGTGCTGTGGTTATTTCTCACGATAGATGGTTCTTAGACAGAATTGCAACACATATTTTAGCTTTTGAAGGCAACTCTCAAGTTCGTTTTTATGAAGGAAACTTTAGCGAATATATGGAAGACCGTAAAAAACGACTAGGAGAAGAAATTCCAAAGCGTTTGAAATATAAAAAATTGGTGTAGTATTAATAAAATAATAGGGACAATGCACATGCATTGTCCCTATTTGTTGTTTTATGTTTAAAAATAAAGCGTTTCTTCTATGTATGGGAGCGTTTCGTGCCTATGAATTTTGATAAGGCTTTCTGCTCCAAATTTTGTTTCTATTCTGTATAAATCTTTTTCTCTATAAAATTTTCCATCTGGGGCAGAATATACCACATCGTGTTTCGACGATTGAAAAAAATAAGAGGCTTGCTCCAAAAGTTCTTCAAAATTTTCTCTGTTCATAATCAAATTCTCTTTTAAAGTTGAAATTAAAAAATGAATGAAAGCCTTTTGCTTATCACTATCTAGTAGCAAGATGCACATTTGTATTCTGATAAGAGAAAAACAGGTGTTATTTTTAAGTCAATTTAAAATGAAGAAATCAAGTACTCCCTCCTATTATTTTTCGTTAGGTAATTTTGAAGTCTATTAAAATATATTCAAACTATCAAAACCACTCTTCAAAATATCTTTACTATCAACTTTGAGCCATCTATTGAGAATATCACTATAAATTTGTCGAAAATCTATCTTGAACTTCAAGTCTCCATTATCTAAGTCAGTAAGATTAGGTTCACTTCCAACAAAACCAGCTTTTTTGAGGCTGCCACCAGCCAAAAAAACTACATTAGCCGTTCCGTGGTCTGTACCACGACTAGCATTTTCTCCTACTCTTCTACCAAATTCTGAAAAGGTCATGATAAGTGTATTTTCCCACTGATTGTTTTTCTTTAAGTCTTCGGTTAAAGCATTCATTCCTTCTGCATAATTTTCTAGTAAACGTTCTTGTTGATTTTTTTGGTTGGCGTGCGTATCAAAACCTCCTAGTGTAACATAATAAATTTGTGAATCTGAACCTGCTTCTATAAGCTGTGCTACTTGTTTCAAATCCTTTCCAAAACGATTAGAAGGATAATCTGCAACTGTTTTGCCGAGCTTATTTTTCTCAAACAAATACTCTGAACTTGCTGCTGTATTGGCTAATGTCTGATAGAGATAACTTATTTGTTCATCGTGTGCATGTGCGTGGTGAGATACTATAGTGCGATGCTCACTAAGGGCTTGAATTACTGGCGTATTGACAGTTCTTTTTAATCGGTTCAAATCTTGTGCTGCAAAGCCACTTTTTACACTTCCCTTTAAAGTCAGACTCAATGTATCATCCATTTCTAAGGCAAAATGGGCAGTTTGTTGTTTGTTTTTTTGATATATTGAATCTAAATATCTTCCTAGCCAACCTGTTGATAGATATTCGTCTGCACTACTTCCTGTTTGCCAAATATCCATTGAGCGAAAATGTGAACGGTCTGGGTTTGGATAGCCTACATTATTGATAATAGCTAGTTCTCCTTTATCATAGAGTTTTCTTAGTGGTGAAAGAACAGGATTAAAGCCTTGCTCATCGGAAAGCTTGATGACTTCATTTTTTGGAATAGCAATCTGTGGACGTTGTTGGTAATATATATCATTTCTGAATGGAACAACTGTATTCAAACCATCATTTCCACCCGAAAACTGAATGATGATAAGTTTTCTGTCAGAGTTTTTGATAGAATTTGCAGCAATCGCATCAAAACCTTTCAAAAACATAGGCACAAAAAGCGTCCCTGCCGTAGCAAGTCCCATTTGTCCAAGAAATTTCCTTCTATTGATTTTCATAATTGTATTTTTAGCAAAGTTGATATTCTGGCAAGCTAAGAATGGAAACTACCCACGCTTTTATTTTTTCATTTTTGTTGGTAGCAGCATCGGCATATCTTTGGAAAGCCGTTTTTTGTAGTGTCTTATCTAATTCTTTTTTTGAAGAAGTAGGAATTTGTATCAAAAAGTCAGAAATTTCTTCTGATAGATTTTTTATATCTGTTTTTTGAAAAGACTTTATCAGAGGATTTAGATTGGCTGAAACATCAATTTTTCTTCCTACTCTGATAGCTTTTGTTTCAGGTTCATCTTTTACGTCAATTTCTATTTCTGCTTGATTAAAAATATAACCAGC
>NZ_JAHDIG010000023.1:0-26535 GCF_020630935.1 Bernardetia sp. | reverse complement strand
ATAGTTGAGGCGTACAAGTAGTGTGGCATTATCAATCCAGTTTTTTCCTCCTTGCCATCCTGCCACATTCGGAGGGCGAAAGAGAATTTGTCCTAGAGCTTTTTGAGTAAACAAAATTCCATCTTGGCTTTCAAAATTTAGGTGTAGTGTTCGCATCATTCCCACTAAAAACTCAACAGGAGATTTTATTTTTGAGCCAATATGTTCCTCTTCATAAAACCAATCTTGAGAAAAAAGATATTTCATCAATTTTTCTATATCATAATTGGAATCAAAGAAAACGGTAGCTAATTCTTCTATATGTTTCTGATTTTTTGTGGTTTCATTGACAAAAAAAGTATAGATTTTACTAGCAATATAACGAGCTGTTTGTTTTTTAGATAAAATGATGTCTATAATATCTGTACCATCGAAGTTACCCGTTTTGCCCATAAATGTCTTGTTTTCCTCGTCGTGCGCCCATTTTTTAAACTGAAACTCTCCAGTAAGACGATTGGCAGACCAGCCAGTAAATGCTCTTGCAGCTTCTTTGATGTCGTTTTCTGTATAATTTCCTCTTCCAATAGTAAAGAGTTCCATCAGCTCACGAGCAAAATTTTCATTCGGACTTCGTTTACGATTTTGTTGATTATTCAAATACAAAATCATAGCAGCATCTTTGGTGATTGCCAAAACCAAGTCTTTAAAGTTACCTAATGCGTGCTTTTTTATGGTATTGATTTGCTGAGTTGCCAAGACGGGATTTTTAAGTTCACAAGCAAAGTGTCCGTGCCAAAAAAAAGCCATTTTCTCACGCAATGTTCCTTTTTTGGGGTGTGCCATTTGCTTTATCCACTCTACATTTATTTCTCTGACACTTTGCCTTCCCTTTTTACGAAGTTCTTTTTTCTCTTTTCCACTCATATTTTTCATAGTAGAAAGAGAAGGCATATCAAAGTCGCTACTAAGTGAATAAACAGGCTTGGCACGCTCAAAAATTTGCTCAATAGCAGTTTTTACATTTTTGGGCGTGTTTTGTATATCTTTTGAGGATATTCCAAACTCGGCTCGCCAGTAGAGATGTTGTATCTTTTTTGAAGTTGATGTCATAGTGATAGAGGTTGTTTTATTTCCTGTAAAACAAAATTCTATCCATTAGACCAATTTTTGGGCGAGAGGTTTAATACGCTAATAATATTTTTACTGTACAGTCCTAGTAATCTAAAGCTAAATTTAGAATTTCAACTTTTCTAGTTTTAGTTTCTTAGCCACTTCTTCTAAGTCTTTCACAACAGGCTCTAAAAGTGGAATACCGTTTTGAAGACGATATGCTTTATTTTCAAGTTCTGGTTCACCAGGGATAATAACTCTCTGTGATTCATCAATAGGAGTAGCGTTTTTGAAACGACGAATCCAGTTATCCATGTGAGACTTAAATTCTTCTATCGGACGGAACCCATCTACACGCATTGCTCCCAAAAAGTGTCCCAAACCTTCTCCCACAGGGTCAGCAGCTAAAGGCAAAAAGCTAACAAAAGGAGGAGCCCAAGGACCATAGCCTGCTCCAGAAAGTACGGCAGAAAGAATATCTACAGCCGAACCCAAGCAGTAACCTTTGTGATTACTTCGTGTAGGGTCAGAACCTAAAGGCAAAAGTGCGCCTCCTTCTTTTAAAGCTGAAGGATTATCAGTAGTGTTTCCTTCTTTATCTTGAACCCAGCCTTGTGGTGCATTTTCATTTTTACGTTGTAAAATTTCTAGTTTTCCATTGGCTACTGTTGTAGTAGCAAAATCGGCTACAAAATCATTTTCTTCTCCTGCTGGAACAGCAATCGCTATCGGATTTGTGCCAAGCATTCTCTCTTTTGAATGTGTAGGAGCAACAAGTGGACTAGCGTTAGTCATTGCCCAACCAATCATATCTTTTTCTGCTGCCAACATAGAATGATAACCCGCTATTCCAAAATGATTAGAATTTTTGACTGAAATCCAGCCCGAACCTACTTTTTCTGATTTTTCTATTGCCACTTCCATAGCCTTTGGAGCAACTACCAAACCTAAACCAGCATCAGCATCAATGGTAGCTGTGCTTGGTGTTTGATAGGTAACTTTCCAGTTAGGAGTTGGGTTGATTCTGCCAGCTTCCCACAGACGCACATAGCCTGTGAGGCGAGCCACACCGTGAGAATCTATGCCACGCAAGTCGGCAGCTAAAAGCACATCAGCAGCCAAGAAAGCATCTTCTTTTGGGCAACCCATTTGTAAAAAAACATCAATAACAAACTCTTTTAACTTCGTATCTTTTATGATAAACATCAAGTATTGGGCTTTGATTTTTTAAATTTTTGAATCAAAATTAAGAAAGAAATTTTGAAAAAAAACATTTTCAAACAACTCAATTCAACAAAAATCATCAAATTACGTTGTATTAAATCTAAATTCATTAATTTTAAGCGTTACTCTAAAAAATATATTTAACCCAAATTTTTAATTTACTAATCACTACCAATATGCCTTTCGGATTTTTTAAAAAGAAAAAAAAAGAAGAAGATAACACTCCCCATTACGACCCTAGCAATATTAGAATTACAGATATTCGTGTAGGCTTTTTCTTAGAATACAATGCCAAAACGTGGGAAGTGGCAGAAGAATATGAATACGACTGGGGCGATAACGAATTTTCGTACTCTTTTTTGTTGCGTAGCGCAGACGAAGAAGTATATTTGAGCTTAGAGAATGAGGGTGAGTTAGAAATTGTGATGACAGACAAAATTCGCTTAGTCAAACTAGGAGAAGATATAGACGATGAAATAGCTGACAACGGTCGTCCTCCAAAAACTATTACTTATGAAGGCGTAAAATATTATCGTGATAATGAAAGCCCTGGGTATTATAGAAATACAGCAACTACTCCACGCAATGAGTCTGTTGAAATGATTACTTGGGATTATTACGACGACGATGAAGAAAAAGCTATTTTTATTGAGCAGTTTGGAGAAAGAGACTTTGAAGCCTACATTGGAGAATATGTAGAAGAGTATGAATTTTCGAATATCATTCCAGCTAGTGAACCTCCTGCTACTGTGTAACGTATCTTTATCAAAAAGATTCAAACTAACGATTAGTACAATTTATTTTAATTTAAAATCAATTTCAAAAAACATGAAAACAAAATATTCCAAATATTTTCAATATGCCTTAGTGGCTTCTCTGATGGCTTTTACTTCTACTTTACTTACGTCTTGTGGAAGCTCTGAACAAGTAGTAAAAAGCCCAGTAGATAACTATACTAAGCAATTAGATGGATACAAGACATACTCTGTCATTTTACATGACATGGATTTAAAGGAAAACACATTTAGCAGCGATGAATATAAGCATCAGTACAAATTTATCTTACCAGCCAAAGACACCACAGGTGGGAAAGTAGTACGTGACTCTCTTTCTGGATGGGTAAATGTATCAGAGAGCGTCTTTGATAAAAACTTAGATAATATGGGAATGGAACTTGTTTCTAAAAGTGAAGACGGCAAAGTTTCAAAAATCCCTTCTCCTCCAGGATATAATAATTATGTAGGCAATACTCGTTATGGCTCTTGGCAAACTAACAGTAGTGGTAATAGTTTTTGGGCATTTTATGGACAATATGCTTTTATGAGTAGCATGTTTGGAATGATGAGCCGTCCGATTTATAGAAGCTCTTACAACGACTATTACAGAAATTACAGAGGTTCACGCCCTTATTACGGTACTACTACCTCAGGAAAGCGTGCTTATGGAACAGGTTCTGCTACTTCTAATGCTATGAACTCAAAGAGTAGGTTCAAATCTAATGTAGCGAGCAAGGTTTCTCGTAGTGGTTCTTCTGGATATTCTCGTAGTAGCTCCTCACGCTCTAGCAGAAGTAGTGGTTCGTCTTCACGTTCTCGCTCGTCTTCAAGAGGTGGAAAGTAATTTTTTGGACATGAGAATAAAAAGTTATTGGTGTCGCTTTACTAAAACGCCAACAAACGATACTTTTCCCTATTCTGTGTCCCATAGAACAGAAAATATCTATTGATGTCAGTACTCTAGTAATTTTTATTTTTCACTAATTATTTAATGTTCAAATCCTTTTTCAATTTTATAACGAATTGAAAAAGGATTTTTTAATTTAGATATCATCCTTCAGAACTGAATTTGTCTAAATGTTTGTAGAAAAAATCTCTTTTTTTAGTGTTTTTCCTAGAAACAAAATCAAGTATTGGACTTTGCTCTAAAAGACTCATTAAATAACCTAGATGAAGAGCAGGCAGCCCAAATTGTCCATGTTTGCCAACTTCTGTCTTCTTGATTACCAATTTCTTGATTAAATATTTTTTGTTGCTAACTCATTAAAAATTTCAGCCCAAAAATTTAACTCTTGTTTAGAAAAATACTCATCTAAATCTACATAAGGTGTTTGTTCATAAACTTCTTTCATCTTGCTAAATTTTTGAATGAATTCATGATTCACTTTAGGCTGACCAGTTGCCAATTCTACTGCAAAACAGCATATACGATTGAACATAAGATTAGACATCTCTATTTCATTATGATTATTTACGAAAGAACTTGTCATAAAATTTTGAATTTGATATAACTTGCAATAAAGTTGATTTAAGACCTAAAAGCGAGCGAAGCTAATATATTTTTACACAATCATCGGTACTGACCTTGTCTATTTAGGTCAGTCTCGTTCAAGCAGACCGTAAATTAGTTTTGCATTCTTAAACAACACCTTGATAAATAATATTAACCTTTCAACTATGTTTTTATGATAGCTCAAACCCTAGAAACACCCTATTACGCCGTGATTTTCACTTCTGTTTTACGTGATGATGTCAATAAACAAGAATATTAAAGTAGCTTCAAGAATGGTAGAACTGGCTCAAGAACAAAAAGGTTTCTTAGGGACAGAATCAGCTAGAGAAGATGTAGGTATTACAGTTTCGTATTGGAAAGACTTAGAATCTATAAAAGCGTGGAAATACCAATCTGAACACACACTAGCTAGAGAACAAGGGCGAAAGGAATTTTATAAAGCATTTAAAACTAGAATTACCAAAGTGGAAAGAGATTATGATTTTTTTATTTAACGTCATTTCATATAACAGTTTATAATAAACTCTTGTTAGACTAAAGAAATTATAAATTAGGCTTCATAATGAATTTATCCCTAAATTTACATAATGGAAGATGATAAAACAGCAAAAAAATCAAATTGGATAGAAAAACTAAAAGAGCGTTGGCAAGTCGAATCAGCTTGGCAAGTGATTATTATTTTGATAGTTTTTGCCCTAACTGGTTTTACAGTAATGTATGGTAAACGTTGGTTTTTTGAAGTAATTGGTTTTGATACAAATACACCTTGGTACTGGAAGTTTTTGCTTTGGATAACTCTGATTTTACCTATTTATCAAGCTGTTTTACTTTTCTATGGAGCAATCTTTGGACAATTTAATTTCTTTTGGAACTTCATAAAACGTACTTTTGGGAGACTGTTCTTCTTTATAAATAAAAAGTGAGAGATACAGACTAGAATAAATTGAAATTTCTAAAATTATAGATAATTCGTAATTTTTAATTCGTAATTGGCTTCGCCGAACTATCGGTTAGCTTTGCTGATTATTTCATAATTCGTAATTGAATCTTATGCAACGCAAAAAATTAGACTTAGCACTACAAGGAGGAGGTTCACATGGAGCTTATACGTGGGGAATTTTGGAACGCCTCTTGGAAGACCGAAGAATAATTATTGATGGAATGTGTGGAACTTCAGCAGGAGCTATGAATGCTATCATCACGGCAGCAGGGCTTCAAAAAGGAGGAAGAAAAGGAGCAATAGAACATCTAAACGATTTTTGGAGACGCATAGCACATATTCAGACTTTTGGGATGCTACAGCCAAGTGCATTAGACAAACTTTGGGGAAACGGAACACTTCGCCTTTCTCCAATGTACAATCTAATGGAATACTTTACCATGATGTACTCTCCCTACCAATTCAATCCTCTGAATATAAACCCGTTGCGTTATATTTTGGCTGATATGGTAGATTTTGAAAAGCTCAAAATTACTCGTTACAATAAACTTTTTGTTTGTGCTACCAATGTAAGAACAAGCCAAGCTAAGATTTTTGATAATGAAACTATTTCCTTAGATGCTGTATTGGCTTCTGCGTGTTTGCCGTTTATTTTTCAAGCTGTCGAAATTGATGGAGAAGCCTATTGGGATGGTGGTTATATGGGAAATCCTCCACTTTATCCACTTATAGACAACACTCGTACTTCTGATATTATGATTGTTCAGATAAATCCGATTCGTATTCCGAACGTTCCCAAAACGGTAGATGAAATTAGAGACCGAATCAATGAAATAGCCTTTAACTCTAGTTTAATTCATGATATTCGTCAGATAAACTTGGTTAGAAAAATGCTAGACCGAGGGATAAATATCGATGGAAAGTTTAGAGATTTGTTTATTCACAATATCGCTCCAGAAAAGCTAATGGCAAAACTAAGCTCTAAAACGAAACTCAATGCCGATTTGAATTTTCTTTTGAAGCTCAAAAAGTATGGCAAAGCTGCTGCTGACCGTTGGCTTAAAGATAACTTTGATAAAATAGGAGTAGAATCTACTTGTGATATTGAGGAAGCATTCCTAAGCAAAACAAAAACTCCTGTCGACCAACCAAGTAATGTAAAAGTAGATTTAGGAGGTATCGCTTAATATTATATAAAACATAATAACTATGAAAAAGCTAACTATATTTTTAATTGTTTTACTATTTTCATCTTTCTCATTTCAAGAGAAAAAAATTCCTTCTTATACTATCACAACATTGGATGGAGAGGAAAAAGATTTAAAAAATGTATTAAATCAAAATGGATATTCTATTATAGTTTTTTGGAAAGCGTGGTCAAGTCCAGATAAATTAGAACTAGATGCAATAAATAGTAAATATGAAGAATGGAAAGCAGAAACTGAAATAAAAGTAATAGCGATTGCTATAAGTGATGCTCGCCGTTTAGCCAATGCAAAAAGAGTGATTGCTTCAAAAAATTGGCAATTTGATATATACACAGATATAAGTAATGAAGCAAAATCAGTATTTAATCTTAAAAACACTCCACATACTATGATAGTAAATAAAGAGGGTGAAATAGTGAAACAATGGACTGGTTATATTTTTGAAGACGAAGAAAATTATATAGATTTTTTACGAAATAATTAGAGCTAAAGAATACTAGAGTACTTACTATTCTGTGAGTCACAGAACAGGGAAAAAGTACCATTCGTTGGTGTTTTAGTGTAACGACACCACCAACTTTTTATCTCAGGTTCAGTATTCTAAAAGAATGCAATTTTTTTTCAAAATGCATTAGACTGCACTAAAAATTAAATTGATGTGTATTTTATTGTAAAATTACTTATCTTTCAATAGATTTACGTACAGAAAATATAGCAAAACAATTTTTAGCTGTATTGTATTTACTTATTTTTAATAATAACTATCCATAACAAACTAGCGTATTAGTTATCAGACACAAACTATCAACTAACTATCTATGTTAAATCTTTTATTAGAACTCGGTGCTGCCGATAAATCATTTTGGGATTATTCTTTTAAAGTTGGAGATGTAATTCTGCTACTATTACTTGGTTTTGGTGCTTATCAAGGGTACTTGAAGGGAATCATTGTAGAGCTGTTATCATTATTCCTTCTTATTTTTATTGTTTATTGGGTAATGACAGGAACATATTTAGGCTTCAACTCTATCCAAAATAATGATGGAATAAGTAGTTTTTCAAGAACAACCACACCTTTTCTAACCTTTTTTATAATTACGATTCTACTTGCTCTTCTTATGGAGCTTTTGGCTAATCTTGGTAGGAGATTTTTGCGATTTACACTTTTTGGTTCGGCAGATTCATTTTTAGGAGGTGTTTTTAGTTTGATAAAATATTGCTTTGTTATTGGACTTATAATGGTACTTTGTGTTGATATTGGATTGTTTACAGAAAAGGAAATTAGGGATAAGTCCTTACTAATGCCTTTAGTAATGGATGTTTTTTCTTATATTGTGTACGTTTTAGATGGCATAGGGGTAGACATAAAACCATTATTAGAAGGAATACAAAATTTACTTAGAAGAGGTTAACTCTTAGAAAATAGTGTGTAAAAAAAGCCTACAACTTTCTAAAATCTGTAGGCTTTTTAGTTTTAACTTTTTTGATGCTGTGGAGGAAGTAAAGAGCTTTCAGATGCCCAAATCTTGACATTTGAAATATTGTTTTTCTCTAATTCTTCTTCAAAAAAGGAAATTATTTCAGCGTCAGAATAGCGCAAACTAAAATGAATCAATACAAAAACTGTATTCGGATTTTCTTTAATTATGGATTTTAGGTTATTCCAATGCGAATGCCCTCTTTCGGCTGCATAGTCAAAATGCTCATCTGTGAGGAAAGTACACTCAGTGAAAATGACAGGGTAATTAGATAAAAAGTTATTCTCTGAAAACACTTTTTCTGTGGTATCTCCCAAGAAAGCAAATTTAGGCTCATATACCCACTCTTCTACTTCTTCGGTTTTCTTTTTTTCTGCCAACATCTTTCCAAAGTCTCGCATCTGATTATTTTCTAAATATTGATTTTTTAGCTTTTCATATTTAGGTTTCAAACGGCGAGTTTTTTCAGAAAAACCATAACCTACACAATCAATAGAATGAAAACACTCAGCTACTTCTACCTTATAATTGTCGTGTTTTCCAAAGAAAATATTATCATTTTTTTCTACACCTTTTACCGTACAGTTTCCTCTAAGTGCTGGATTGTAAGGAGCAGAATGATTTAGTTCTCTGCGAGCCAAAATATAGTTTTCTAAGTATTGTACAGAAGATTTGGGAAGATAAATTTCTACATCTCGCTTGCTAGACAAATACTCAATATCTGCAATATGGTCATTGTGAGTGTGTGTAACAAAGACATTTTTAGCTTGATTTCCTTCTGCCAAAGCTGCATCTAAGCAAATATCTAATTGTGGAATATAGAAAAAAGTCTTGTCTCCACTTCTTGAATAGCCTTTTATTGTCCAATGCGTATTGGGGATTTGCCATTCTAGCCATTGTCTAAACGGATGTTTGTTCTCTACATTCTGAACTGTAAATTTTGTGGTAGTAGTTTCCATTGCTTTGTTATTTTTCTAAATTTGGTAATTGTTTGTAGCTCTAACAGAGTTTTGATTGTTTTTGGTTCATTTGTATTAACCCTGCCTTTCATCCTACAAATCATTCACTAATCAGTCAAGTAGTTTTTTGAAAAATACTCCCTAGACCAATAAAACTTCACTTTCCAGCCCTTTTTTTCTAGCAAAACAGGTAAATAAACGTGAAACTCTTTTGCAGAATAAGAAGCAAAATAACGCTCATCATCGGTGTAAATAGCTGCTATAATTTCACTTTCTCTAGTTTTAGAAAGCATAACCAAATCCATTACGGAAAACGTGTTTTGAGAAAATTCTATTTCTGAATTTTGATTAGTAGAAATAATGATGTTTTTAAGATTTGAAAAATAGTTTTGTTCTGTACTTTCTACTCCTATTGTTTGCTGTCCGTTTGTGAGAACAGAATTATTTTCATCAAAATTGATTTGATGCCAGCTTTTTCCTTCCGAAATTTCATAAGTAAAAGAAAGGTATTTTTTCAAAAGCTGTGCGCCTAAGCTATGCGTTTCCAAAACAGGCAACTGATGTGGAAAAATACTGCTCACTACAAAAATCTTTTCTCTAGCCCTAGAAATAGCCACATTCAAACGGTTTTCTCCTCCTGCTTGGCTGAGCGAACCAAAATTGAGACGAAACTTCCCACTCATATTTGGCGCATAACCCACTGAAAAAATAATCAAATCTCGCTCGTCTCCTTGTACGTTTTCAATGTTTTTAATAAACAGACTTTCTGGAATAGCTTTAATATTTTCTTCCAACAAATCACGAATCAAATTTTGCTGTTTGGCATTAAACGTAATTATTCCAATAGATTTTTTAGCTGTTTTTTCATCTTGTAGCAACTTTTCGACAAGCTCTACCACTTTTTCAGCTTCTTCTAGGTTTTGATTTTTATTCCAAACTCCACTTACTTTTATATATTCCAAAGGCATAGAGTCTTTATATTCCTCTGCCATTTTTAAATCTGGAACAATTTTGAGTTTATTTTGATAGAAATGATAATTTGAAAAGGCTATCAGTTCGGCAAAACGGCTGCGATAATGTCCGTTGAGCCAAAAAGAAGGCAAATAATTTTTACCCAAATCTAAAAGCGAATCTACTTCTAAAGCGAGTGCAGGATTTTCATTGATTTGCTTTTCCGACTCTTCAATCTCTAACTTTTCCAAATCTTCCTCCCAACGTGGCTGGTACAAATCGTGTGGAGGAAGCTGTTTCTCATCGCCTGCAATAATACTTTGTTTGCCACGATAAAGCGCAGGAATACCTTTTTCAGCAAAGCATTGAGAGGCCTCATCAAAAATTACTAAATCAAAATTCTGAACGAGTGGAAAAATAGCTGAAACTGTCTCTGGAGAAGCAAGCCAACAAGGCAGAAGCTCAAAAATATCTTCTGAAAAATGGGATAGAAGTTTTCTCAATGCCCAAATACTTCGTTTTTTCTTGACTTGATGTTCTAATTCTCTATACGTAGTTCGATTGCCTAATCGATTATATTCTATGTTTTTATACGTTCTTTCCTTGATTTTTAGGCGCAAAATATCAGCACTAATTTGCTGTTTTTGAGCAACCAATTCTTTCAATCGTTCTTCGTTTTCCTGCCAGTTTTGAGAATTTACTGTCTTTAGAATAGGAAATTGTTTCTCCAATTCATTTATCAGACTAATTTGAATAGAATTATCGAAAAGAGTTAGAATTTCTATTTCGTTAAACTCATTCTTTTCTTGAATATGATTTTTTAATTCTTCAATCGTTTTTAACTCTGATTCTGTAAAATTGCTTTTTAGCGTGTCTAGTTCTACCAGTTTATCAAAATCTGAATCTATAGTAGATTTAATTTCATCTAACTTTTTACTTTGATTTTCAGAAGTATCCTTTTTTAATAGTAATTGAATTTGATTTTCTGTTAAGTATTTTACCCAATATTTTTCCTCTGCATCAATTTCTGTCAAGATGTTTACAAACTCTTCCAAAAAAGAGCTTAAATCTTGATGCGTAATGTCTTTTTCTAAGAAAATTCGGCTATATTCTATCAGCTCTACCAAAAGCAATTTTAAATCTAAGGCTTTTCTATGGGTAACAAACCACTTTTTGAGTTCATTTTTTTTCAAACCAATAGATGAAGGAGGCTCTGCCACCCACTCCACAGCTTGCATTCCAATCATTTTAAGCTCGTAGCTATTTCGCTTAGAGATTTTTTTGAGTAGCCAATCAAGATTTTTTATTGTATCTTTTCTTCTGTATTTTTCTAAAAACTCCTTACTAAATTTTTCTGCTTTTGGAGAAGCTAATCGTTTCCAAATTTTTCTAAAAAAATTCTGCTTTTGCTTTTTGTATTCTTCTATTAAAAAATTGGCTTCTTTGAGCGTTCGGCGTTCCAAAAATTTCTCCATTCCACCGTCTGAAAAGTAACTCAAAAAGTCTTTTTCTTTCTCTGAAAGCCACTTTTTTTCTGCATTGGCATAAGATGCTGCGATATTTTCTTGTTCTGAAATATCGATATAATTACTAAGCCAATCTGGTTTTTCAAACTCGTAATAACGACTTTCCTTAAAAATTTGCCAAAGGTTTTTGTCTTGCAATTCTTTTACAGCTTGCTGCCACTGAGGAATTTTTTCAGCCCATTTTTTGACTTTTTCATAAGAAACAGATTTTCCTAAAAGTTTAGAAATTTTGGCTTCAGTATTTTTTTTAAAATTGGGAATACCTATAAAAAGAGCTAGAATTTCTTTCTTGTTTTCTTCATCAAAATTTGAAAACGACTGTCTTTCAGATAAAATATAATTTGGTTTGTCGTAATGATTTTGAAGGCGAATATAAGATTTTAAATATTGCCTAAATTTTGAAATAAATACCTTACCTCGCCCATGGTTCTCAAAGCTCAACGACGGTTTAATATTTTCAGTACACTCATCATCAAAGTAAAAATCAGCAGCCTTAGAAAGCTCTACGTATTTTTTCTTTTTATCAGCATTCAAATATAACTCTTTGATAGATTTTCCATAGATTTCCTCATTAAAAAAGACTTTTCTATATTCTTCAAACTGACTGGAAAGGCTGTCTATTTCTCTACTTATTTTTAAAAAATTACGCTCTAGATGAATAGCATTAAGCGTCTGATTTTGCTTTTCATAACTTTCCAAATTCTGAATATGCTTCAAAATCTGCTCATAAATAGCTTTTCTATCTTGCTTAAAATCGTGAACAAGTGCAATAAAATCAGCAATTCCAATTTCATTCAACCTATTTTGAACCACATCTAAGGCAGCCCTTTTCTGACAAACGACTAATACTTTCTTTCCTTGTGCTACAAAATCACTTACCAAATTACAAATCAGTTGAGATTTTCCAGTTCCGGGAGGTCCTTGAACGACAAAAGAATTATTGTTTTTGACAGCCTTCAAAACTTCTTCCTGTGAGGCATCAAGCGCAAAAGGAGCAAAAATTTCTTCTTCTGAAATAGTTTTATGAGAATCATTATTTTTTAAAATTTCATCTTTAAACTCCGTGTTATTAAAACTCTTAAAATCGTCAAAATCTCCATGAAAAAAGTCTTCTAAAGGAGGTGTTTTTTCGTCTTGTATCAGTTTTTCATAATCTTGATAAAGATACGAACCAGCTTGTGGAAAAAGTCCCAAAACAGCTTGAGTAACCAGTTTTAGTTTTCCTGTTTCGAAAAGATTACTTGCATCTTGCTTTGTTTGAGAGAAAAATGGCAATAATTTTTGTGTGAAGATTTCTTGATTGAAATTAATTTCCACTTCGCTTTTTTCTAAATAATTGTAGAGATAAGTAAGAAACTCTAGCGCATTTTTTGGAAACTCATCAAAACTTTCTTCCAGTACAGACTCTGAAATTTCTGTTTCATTGAAATGCGAATAGGCAAGCAAAAGGGTTTTATTAAAACTAATTCCTGCATCTGTTCGCTGTGAAAGTTGCCATTTTCTATTTGAAATTTCTAAGCGAACAGGAAAAAACATCAAAGGACAACGAATAACAGTATCATCGTGCAGCTTTCCCTCTACAAACGGAAAACCAACATATAAATCATAAGCTCCACTCTCTTCAAAAATAGAATTGGTTTTGCGCTGAATGCCTTTTAACTGCCTACTGATTTGATTCGTCTTAGCATCTCTAGCATCAGAAGTTGCACAGATGGGAATACTTTTTTTATAAGAAATCAAACTCTCAACAACTGAAAAAGCAGGCTTATTCAGCAAAAAATCTAATTCATTGAGGTCTAAAAATGAAGTCGTATAGATTTTGGGAAGCCAGAGCGAACGGTTTTTTCCTGAAAGATTAGTCAGTCTGCGCTGATAGATTTCTAAGAGTTTTTGTTTTTGCATATTATTTTTTGTCGTGAGTAGATACGACGGCAAAGCGATGATTTGTTTTCAACTAATCTTTAATCAATTCCTTTAAAAATGAGTAATCTACTTCTTTCATTTCAATTTTTTTTGCCAGTCTTTCAATATCTTCATAAAGTGTTTTACTAATTCTTTTTTCATACTCATAAACTTGAGTGATAATTAATTCTAAGGCTATTCCACTTTCATTATACTCTACGAGCTCTTTTGCATCAATAATATTTTGCGTAGGCAAACCTAAATATGCAGCTTGATTTATTATTTTTCTTATTTCGTTTTCTTTTGAATAAACCATTATATTAACTTTTATTTAGTAAGCTGATGAAAAATATTTTCTAAAGATTGCGTTTGCTGCTGCATTTCTAATAAAACCCACTCATTTTTAGCTGCGTATAAAAATATTTCTCTCCTCAAATCACTTTGTGTAAACAACTTGACTTTTGTAGGTTCGTTTTGACTAATTTCTACTTTTGATATTCCTTCTATTTGCTGCCATTCAGTTTCTAAAATAGGCTTTTCTATTTCCAAATTCAAAACATACTCATTCTGATTCAATTCTGTTTTTAACTTATCATTCAGTTTATCAATGGAAGTATCCAATACTTTTTTTCCTTTGTTGATAATCACAACTCTATCACAAAGAGCTTGAACTTCTTGCATAATATGCGTAGAAAAAATAATAGTCTTTTCTGCACTAATACTTTTAATAACATTACGAATTTCTACAATCTGATTGGGGTCTAGTCCTGTGGTGGGTTCGTCCAAAATCAAAACTTCTGGGTCGTGAAGTAGTGCCTGTGCTAGTCCGACACGCTGACGATAACCTTTGGAAAGCTGACGAAGCTGTTTGTGAGATTCTCTTTCCAACTTTACAAGTTCAATAACTTCCTTAATTCTAGTTTTTAAAAGATTACCAGTTACACCATAAAATTTGCCCATAAAAGCCAAATATTCCTTTACATACATATCCAAATAAAGTGGATTATGTTCTGGCAAATAACCTATTTTTTGTCTTACTGCTTTTGGTCTTTCAGCTACATTAATACCACCTACTTCAACATTGCCACTACTGGCAGCCATATAACAGGTCGCAATTTTCATTGTTGTCGATTTTCCTGCGCCATTGGGTCCTAGAAAACCTAAAATTTCTCCCTTTTTAGCTTCAAAGGAAAGATTATCGACAGCAGCCTGCGAGCCATATAGTTTTGTAAGATTTGTTATTTTGAGCATCTGAATCAATTACGAATTATGAAATAATCAGCGAAGCTAACCGATAGCTAGAAGCCAATTACGAATATAAAAATTACGAGCTAGTAAATTTATTGATAGAAAGCAGAAATTTTGATTATTTTTAAATCTTAATTTATCACTAATCACTTACAACTTATCACTAAAAGTAGATGCCAAATTTACCACAATCCAATGATTTAAACCAATTTCAAGACTACATAAAAAAACTATGTGTAGAACGAGGCTGGGATAAAAACTCTCCTGAACAACTTTTCTTGCTCTTGACAGAAGAAATAGGAGAAGTTGCCAAAGCTATTCGTAATCATACTAATCTTCACACCCAAAAACATCAAGATAAAGCACAAACAAAGGCAGAACTTGCTTCTGAACTTGCTGATGTTTTGAATTACATTTTAGATATTTCTAATCATTTTGAAATAGATTTGGCACAGGCTTTCAAAGAAAAAAATACAGAAAACGAAAGCCGAGAATGGAAATAGAAAGATAACTTTTAAAATCTAATACCAATTCCAGTCGTAACTTCATAGTTCCACTTCTCAATTGGAATGACAGGCTCATCATCGTAATAGGGTGTAAATTTCATATTGAAAGAAATATGCTTGGAAAGTCTTGCTCTAAAGTTCGCATCTCCAATAATACGTGGGTGGAAAAATCTATCAAAACGAGCTTGATAGTAGGTAATGAACATCAGCTCTACATGTTCGTTGAGTTGTGCATGGAAATTGATGTAGTTGGTAGATTTAATGAGACGAGTAACTTGGTTGCTTTCTTCTAATCGCCATTCTTCCCATTCATACATAGCACCTGTTCCGATAGCAATGTCTAACTTATCGGAAGCGTGAAGAGAAAGGCGAGGAGTTGCACCTACCAGTCCACGATTTCGTAGTCCTCGTGTTTCGTTATATTGATATTGCGTAAATAATTCTAATGATAATTTTTTCTTTCTCCAAAAATTGATTCTGTGGTGAAAATAGCCTTCACTAATTACATTTTTTCCTTCTGCTTTGATAAGATTTATATGTCCTATCCAAATATAGGAATGTTTGGGAGTTAGAAAAAGTAAATAGCTGTCATTATCAAACTGTAAAACGGTATTTTCCTGTTTGGTAAGGTCAAAGCCAAACACAAAATTTCCTCTCCAAACGGTCGAATCATTTGTTTTGATAGATTGTCTTTCCTTTTCTATGTTTAAAATTTGGCTGACTACTTCTTTAGGGTGAATAAAAAAAGATAAAATAGTAAGTAGTAAAAAAAATAGTTTTTGAGTGGAATTCATTTTTAAATATCTTTTTATAATGAAACAAATAAAAAAGGCTTCTATTTCTCAACTTCAAAACAAGTTAAAAAATAAAAGCCTTTTATCAGAAATTTTCAAGAATTATGATGTAATTCTATATTGTTTCTACATTTCTTGGTCTTGTGATTGCATTTTCTGACGGTATGCAGCACGGATTTTCTCTGTACGACGAGATACTGATGGTTTTTCGAAGTAGTTACGGCTACGAACAGTACGCAAAACGCCAGCTTTTTCGAATTTCTTTTTGAATCTTTTAAGAGCCTTTTCAATAGACTCGTTTTCTTTTACGTTGATAGATAACATATTAAAAATGAATTTTATGAAATGAGATAAATGAGTTTCAATTTTTTCTCTTACAATAACTAGAGAAAAATAATATTTTTTAATTCTACATTTTTATCTTTTTACTTGAAAAAGTAGAATATATAAAGTTGTATAAGGGTGTAATTAGCTCCTACTAATTACTTTTTAAATTATTCTTTTTATTAAAACTTCTATTAAAAGAACAGAAAATTATACAGATTGTTTCTTTTAACGAACTGCAAAGTTAGTTTTTATCTCTTTGTTTTACAAATTTGATGAGGCTTAATTTGTAAAAAATGACTTCTCAAAAAGTTATTCATTAGCCATTACTCTCAATTTTCATTAAAAAATCTCTTCTTTATTTAATTGATTTGCTGAAATACTATATTTTATCGCATTTTTGTAGTCTCTTTAGTTTAGAAGACATTTATTCGACGACAAATGATTAAAAGGAATTTATATAAGGGTTATAAAGTCAATTTTTTTTGGCTGGCTATTCTGCTTTGTTTTACTGTTTCTCTTGTTGCTTGTAGTAAAAAAAATAAGCAAAATGGAGAACGTCCTAATTTTTCATCTGAGAGAAACTTGCCTGATAGCATTTTTCCTAGAGAAAAGTTTGCTCAAATAATATCTGACATATTGATAGCAGAATCTGCTGTGGTACAACAATACGACCCAAAAGAATCTAAATTAGTGCGTTTTGAAAAATATAGATACAATATTTATAAAAAACATAATATTGATTCAAACTATTTCAATAAAAATTATAATTACTATCTCAAAATGCCCAAACGTGCAGAACTTTTCTTGTTTGTTGTAGAAGATACACTACAAGCTCGTAAAGATTCTTTGAGGTTGGAATAGAAAAATCAATGTATTATTTGTGCTTTTGACATGAACTTAGGATTAAAAATAAGTAGAGTACTGGACATCCATAGATATTTGCTGTTCTGTGACTCACAGAACAGGGAAAAAATACCGTTCGTTGGTGTTTTAGCGTAGCGACACCAACAACTTTTTATCTCATGTCCAGTACTCTAAAAAATAAGGTTTTTACTTGTTTAAAACAGATTAGTATAATTTTGGTCTGCTCTAAAATAAAAAAAGCAACAAAAATATGTTGCTTTTTTTATCTAAAAGTTTTTTTAGCCTAACATATTGCCACGAATCATCTCTCTAAAATCTTGATAAGGCATATTTTGTCTTGCTTGCCAAAGCTGTTGAGCATCGTTGCCTAAAACATAACGAAGCTGTTTTTTTCCATCTGTGGCTGCATTAAAAATACCTTCTGCCATTTGCTCTGGCGTAGAATAGTTAGCCGAACGCTCCGTTCCCTCAAAATTTTTCAGCATTCTAGTAATTGTTTTTTGATAATGCTCATCTGTTTCGTTTTGAAACATATCTAAAGAACGTCCTGCAAAGTCTGTCTTTACTCCCCCTGGTTCTATTAGCTTTAATTCAATTCCTAGTGGATTAAGTTCATACTGCAAACTCTCTGTAAGTCCTTCCACAGCCCATTTGGTTGCGTGATATATAGAGAACATTGGTAAAGTAATCAGTCCACCAATAGAAGAAACATTCATAAAAAGTCCAGATTTGTTTTCTCTAAAGTGTGGCAAGAAAGTACGGATTACATCTACCAAACCAAAAAAATTGACATCAAACTGTCTTCTGATTTGCTCATCTGTTCCACTTTCCAAAACTCCAGCCGTTCCATAGCCTGCATTATTTAATACAACATCTATTTTTCCAAATGCTGCTATCGAATCTTTCACAGCCTTAGAAATACTGCTTTTATCTTGTACATCTAATACAAATTTTTTGAGTGTTGAAGTTTCAGTAAGCGCATCAGACGGATTACGCATAGTAGCTGCGACGTTCCAGCCTTGTGCTGCAAAATATTCTGCTGTTGCCTTTCCAATGCCTGAAGATGCTCCTGTGATAAATATTGTTTTCTGAGTTGTCATAATAAAAAACTGATTTATAAATGAAAAAAAAGTCATTTTTAGATTAAAAAAACAGGCTATTACTTCTAAATAGCCTATTGTCATATTTTTCTATTTTCTAATGCCGTGCCAATAGATTTCAAAGCTATCTTCTATTAGCTTCTGCGTATATTCTAGTTTTTGCTCTGTAATTTGAAGAGTGATATTTTCAATCATTCCAACAAAAGTTCCGATGAGAAGTGCTATGTTCAAATCTTTAATATCTCTTTTGTCTATTCCAGCTTGAAAAAAGGCTTGTGCTTTTTTATAAAAGGAGTCTGAAATCATTTTATTTTCTTCCGTCAAAATATTTGAAGTCCTACATTGTTTCATAAAATGTATTTCTTGCTGATTATGAACTAGATAATGCAAATAATTTTTCCATAAAGTCAGCATTGCTTCTTTTGTAGAATAGTCCAAAATATTTTGAGGAATAAGCTCTAAGCTAACTCTATTTTTTATCTTTTTATAAAGCTGATTGATAAGCTGTTTCTTATTTTTAAAATAAATATAAAGCGTTCCGTGTGCTAGGTCTGCTTCCTTTGCAATATCTGAAATACGCAAACCAGCCAAACCTACTTTTGTAGTAAGCTCCAAAACAACTTTATAAATACGCTCCTCTTTTTCAGGTGATTTTACTTTCATAACTAGATTATGCTACAAATATAAATGACTTTTTTGTCATTTTAAAATTCAATTACGAATTTCTCAAATTTTAACTAAAAAAAATAGTTCAGAAACTGATTTGAAAAGTATGTTTCAAAACGATTTCTGAACTACTAAAGTTTCTCTAACAGATAGAACGATAGTTATACAAATTAAACCAAACTACCCAAAGCCTCTTCCAAAGCCTTTATTTTGGCTTCTGCATCAGCTTTCTTTTGGCGTTCTTTCTCCACGATTTCAGCTTTTGCATTGTTTACAAAACGCTCGTTAGAAAGTTTTTTATCTACTGACTTTAAGAAACCTTTTGTATATTCTATTTCTTTGATAAGATTTTGACGCTCTTCTTCTACATCTACTTGAATCGGAACAGAAAACTCATCACCTTTTACTACAAAACTCATCGCTGGGCTTGGCTTCTCATCTGTAAAGTTGATAGTTTCTACACCTGCTAGTTTTTGAATAACTTCAAGAAACTCATCGTAGAAATTCTTATCCGAAGATTTTACGAATAAGTCTAATTTTTCCTTCGGTGGAATATTCTTAGCATTTCTAACTTTTCTAACTTGTGAAACTAATTCAAAAATCTGGTCAACTTTTTTCAAGATAGCACCATCAAACTCTTTTGTATCTGGATACTCTGAAACGAGAATCGCCTCTTTTTCTTCTCTATCGTTCAAGATATGCCAAACTTCTTCAGTAAGGAAAGGCATAAACGGATGAAGAATTTTCATTAACTGCTCAAAGAAGGTAACTGTTTGTCCATAAGTTGCTTTATCAATCGGAGAACCATAAGCTGGCTTTATCATCTCCAAATAATTAGAACAAAACTCATCTTTAATCAGCTTATAAATACCTAAGAGTGCATCCGAAATACGGTAATTTTCATAATGATTTTCAATTTCAGCAAATGCTTGATTTAGTTTTGATTCAAACCAAGTAATAGCAATCTGACAATCTTTTGGTGTTTCTATATCTGACTTCTCCCAAAGGTTCAAAAGACGAAGAGCCTGCCAAATTTTGTTAGAAAACTCACTTCCCTGCCTACAAAGTTTCTCATCAAAAGGCAAGTCATTCCCCGCAGGTGAAGAAAAAAGCATTCCCACACGCACGCCATCAGCTCCATATTTTGCAATCAAATCTAATGGGTCAGGGGAGTTTCCAAGCGACTTAGACATTTTTCTACCTTGCTTATCTCTTACAATTCCTGTCAAATACACATCTTTAAATGGACGCTTGCCTGTGTATTCGTAGCCTGCAATTATCATTCTTGCCACCCAAAAGAAAAGAATCTCTGGCGCAGTAACCAAAACTTGTGTTGGATAGAAAAAGTCTAACTCTGGATTTTTAGACAAATCAATTTTTCCTGTTTCCTTATCAAAACAATCATCATTGAAGCCATCAAAAACAGCAATAGGCCAAAGCCACGACGAAGCCCACGTATCTAAAACATCATCATCTTGACGAATATCATTTTCAGAAATTTCTTTACCTGTTTTTTCTTTTATAAGTTGTAGAGCTTCTTCTTTTGTTTCTGCCACTACAAAATCTTCATCTCCTTCTCCATAAAAATAGGCTGGAATTTGATGTCCCCACCAAAGCTGACGAGAAATACACCAATCCCTTACATTTTCCATCCAATGGCGATACGTATTTTTGAATTTGGCAGGATGCAAAATAATTTCGTCGTCTTCTACTACTTTTAATGCCGTTTTGGAAATCTCTTGCATTTTGATAAACCATTGCAAAGAAAGTTTTGGCTCAACTACACTTCCTGTACGCTCCGAACGACCGATTCTTGAAACAACTTCTTCTTTTTCTACCAAAAGACCTGCTTCTTCTAGCTTTTTAGTGATGAGCTTGCGAACTTCAAAACGGTCTTTTCCTACCATTTCAGGCATTTCACATTTTTCATTGAGTGTTCCGTCATCGTTTATGGTGTCAATGATAGGAAGATTGTGACGTTGTCCGATTTCGTAGTCATTAGGGTCGTGTGCTGGTGTAACTTTGAGCATTCCTGTACCGAAATCTTTCTCTACATACTCATCTCCAATGATTGGAATTTTACGACCAATAAATGGAACAATAGCATTCTTGCCTATCAAATCTTTAAAACGCTCATCTGTTGGATTGACAGCAATAGCAACGTCTCCCATAATTGTCTCTGGACGTTGTGTTGCTATTGTGATTGTTCCACCTTCTTCTAATTCATATTTTGTATGGTATAAAAATGCTTTTTCGCCTTCTTCTTTGTAAATAATTTCTTCGTTGGAAATAGTTGTCTGGGCTTCACAATCCCAGTTTACCATTCGGTTGCTACGATAAATAAATCCTTTTTTATACAAATCTACAAACACACGAATAACAGCTTTATAATAGCCTTCATCCATTGTAAAACCTGTACGATTCCAGTCGCAACTTGCACCTAATTTTTTAAGCTGCTCTAAAATAATCCCACCATATTTATTTTTCCAATCGTAGGCATGTGATAAAAACTCCTCTCTTGTAAGGTCAGATTTTTTTATACCTTGTTCACGAAGCAAACGCACTACCTTTGCCTCCGTAGCAATAGAAGCGTGGTCTGTCCCTGGTACCCAAAGAGCTTCATAGCCTTGCATTCTAGCACGGCGCACCAAAATATCTTGAATGGTGTTGTTGAGCATGTGTCCCATGTGTAAGACACCTGTAACATTTGGTGGAGGAATGACAATCGTAAATGATTCTTTTTCTGGATTTACATTTGCTTCAAAAAACTTGTTTTTGAGCCAGTATTCATACCACTTGTCTTCAGTTTGGGTAGGTTGGTAGGTTGCGCTAAGTTCGTTCATTTTTTCAGTTATCAGTAAGATAGTTATCAGTTACCAGTAAGGAGTTAGCAGTAACTACTACATTAAATCTTTTTTAAACAATTCTTTCAATCTGTAAAGTTCAGAAATTTTTAAGAAAGAATTAAATTTATTTTCAACTATGTTAAGTAAGAGCTTTTTGGAAGCAGAGATAAAGCCACATACAAAAATCCTCTTTCACTAGGATATTTTATAGCAAAAGAGGATTTTTAAAAATTATATAAGAAATTATAGATATAGTATCAATAAAACAAGGTTTATTTTACTTTTTCTACAATAGACTTAAATGCTTCAGGGTGATTCATAGCTAAATCAGCAAGAACTTTACGATTTAATGTAATTCCTGCTTTGTGAATTTTGCCCATAAATTGAGAATAAGACATTCCGTGCTGACGAGCTCCAGCATTAATACGCTGAATCCATAGGCTACGGAAATCACGTTTTTTGAGCTTACGACCTACGTAAGCATATTGAAGACTCTTTTCAACAGCATTTTTTGCTACTGTCCAAACATTTTTACGTGCGCCATAGAATCCTTTGGCGTGTCTGAGGATGCGCTTACGACGAGCTCGTGAAGCGACGTGGTTTACCGAACGAGGCATAATTTAAACAATTTTTGAGAGGAGGCGATAAAAGAAAAACTTTAACTTTTATACTTGATTTATAAAGAATTGAACTAAACAGTAATTTCAAATTAGAGCTAAATGTATTTACATTTATCATTAATAATTTACCATTTACCATTCTAAAAAAGCCTATTCTCTGGTAAAAGAAACCTTAAAATTAAAAAAGAGTGCATACACATTTTGTATGCGATGTTTTTAAAAGAAGCTAATACAAGATTCTTAAAAAAAACGGTTTGCTTACATGTTGATAAGCAATTTTTTGATACGCTTTTCGTCTGTTGAATGAACGATAGCAAATTGAGCAAGACGCTTCTTACGTTTGTGTGACTTCTTAGTAAGGATGTGGTTCATAAACGCATGCTTGCGTTTGATTTTACCTGTACCAGTAAGTTTGAAACGTTTTTTTGCGCCTGAGTTGGTTTTCATCTTAGGCATAATTGCACTGTTTTATTGAATTAAAAAAAACAACTTAAATCAAATGAAACAACAACTGACAAATTCAGAAAGCCAAATAATCCTTGACAATTATATATACTTTTTGATTTTTTGACGAGGCTGCTCCTTTTGAGCCTACAAAGGTAGCACTTTCTAAGCTATTTTCTAAATAATTTAGAATTTATTCCATAAAAAAAGTAACTAGATGCCAGTATCTAGTTACTTTTTTACGAGAGTATTAATTTTATTCTTCTTCGTCTTGATTTTCGTTTTCTGAAGACAATGATTTGCTACTAGCCGAACCTTGTTCTTTTTTAGAAGTTTCTTTTGGCTTTGTACTTTTCTTCTTTGGAATTGATTTTGGCGTAAACATAACAATCATACGCTTTCCTTCCATTTTCGGACTTCCTTCTGGTTTTCCTTGTTCTTCCACAGCTTCTGCAAAACGCTCTAAGATTTCTCTTCCTCTGTCTTTAAAGACAATAGTTCGTCCTGCAAACTGTACATAAGCTTTTACTTTGTTTCCTTCTTCAAGAAACTTTTGTGCGTGACGAGTTTTGAAGTCTAGGTCATGTTCGCTAGTATTTGGACCAAAGCGAATTTCCTTTACCACTACCTTATGAGCATTGGCCTTCAGTTCTTTTTGTTTCTTTTTCTGTTCGTACTTAAATTTTGAGTAATCAATAATTTTACAAACAGGTGGTTTTGCATTAGGAGCAATTTCTACTAAATCTAGTCCTAATTTCTTAGCTATTTCTAAAGCTTCGGCAGTAGAATAAATTCCATCTTCTACATCATCACCTACTAGGCGTACTTCTTTTGCTCTGATTCGGCGATTGATGCGATGAGGGTCTTCCTCTCTTTTGAAAGGTCGTCTGCCCCCTCTTCTATACGTTTTTGCGATTGTAACCTCCTTATTTAATGAATAATTTGAATATAAAAAAATGAGTAATTGAAAATTGAGTATAAAGAGAAATCTTAAAATTACACTCTATCTTCGATTTGTATAACTCATAGGTAAAAAAATAGTTTTACAATTCTTTGTACTAAGCTATATACTTTTTACCAATTATGCAAATTTAAAGGTTCTATTTATAAATACCAATAAATAAATGTATAATTTAGAATTAGCTATGCTAAACTAGCCATTTGATAATAGAAAATTGAATAAAGAGTCTCAGATAAGTTGTTTTCACAACAAAACATATCAAAAGACTTTACAAAGTTTTATATTTTTGGGCATTTTTTACAATGATTGCCTTTTTTCTTATATTTCTTACAACATTTATCTTTTTTTGAGCAACCGAAAGACTGGCAAAAAGATTCGTCTTCAGCATTCAAATTTGTAGCAAAAGAACTTGTTTCAGCACCAATGATAGAAGGAAAGGCAGGAAATGTGGTTTGCATATATTTATATAAATAAGTGTTTTTACTTACTTGATTTACAATGTTTTACAAACATACCCCTTATTTAGATTAATTACAAATAATAAATTAAAAAAATTACTTTATTTTTACCGTACAGGCAAGATGGGTATTTTTGTTTAGTTATTTTTTCTTTTTGATAAGTGCAAATCGCTATATTTGGCAAGTATCAAATAACACTTCATACAAATTAAAAAACAATGTTTTCATTAAAAAATAAAGTCGCTATCATTACAGGAGGCGCAAAAGGAATTGGAAAAGCTGTTGCCGAAACATTCCATAAAGCAGGGGCAAAAATTGCTATTTGGGATTTGGATGAAGAAGGACAAAAAGTAGCCGATTCTGTGAGTGGAAAATTTTATAAAGTCAATACGGCTGACAGAGAAGGATTAGAAAATACAACACAGCAAGTAATTTCTGACTTTGGAAGAATAGATATTTTGATAAATAATGCTGGTATTCTTAGAGATTCATCTTTTTTGAAAATGTCTGACAATTTTTGGGATAGTGTTATTGATGTTAATCTTACAGGTGTTTATAACTGTGCAAAAGCTATTGTGCCACACATGAAAACTCAAAAATATGGTAGAATTATTAATGCTTCTTCTATTGCTGGTGTGTATGGAAACTTTGGACAAACAAATTATTCGGCTGCAAAAGCTGGTGTGATTGGTTTTACAAAAGCACTTGCTAGAGAAGTAGGTAAAGACGGAATTACAGTAAATGCCATTGCCCCTGGTTATATCCAAACTGATATGACGGCTTCTATTCCTAAAGAGTTTCAAGAAAAAATAATTGCTTCTATCCCTGTTCGTCGTGCAGGAAAGCCAGAAGATATAGCCAATGCCTATTTGTATTTAGCTTCAGAAGAAGCTAGTTTTGTTAATGGCTCTGTTCTGCAAATTGATGGAGGAGGAATACTTTAATCAGTTTCCAATAATCAGTAATACAGTTACCAGTTATTTTTAGCCTATTTTCTTTATTAATAAGCTCTTCCAACCAAAATATTCAACTTTTATGAAAACACTTTTTAATTATTTCATTCCGTTCTGTGCTTTTTCTGTTCTGCTTCTTTCCTCTTGTCAAGGCAAAAAAACAAATACCGAAACATCTGTAACAGATTCTATTCAATCTATAGATACCACCACAATAATTATTGATGAGGATAATACATCTAGTGTAGAGTTACCTTTTGTACAAAAAGATTTTTCTAGTTCAGTAGATGAAGCATATAGTTCTATCAAATCAGCTATTGAAAAAAATGGGAATCTCAAAATTATTGCAGAAGTAAATCATTCTGAGGCAGCTAAAGGTGTAGAAATGGAAATTCCTCAAAGCCGTCTAATTATTTTTGGAAATCCGAATGTAGGCACACTATTAATGCAAAAAAATCAAGCTGTTGCATTAGATTTGCCTATGAAAATGCTCGTCTATGATGATAATGGAGCGACAAACGTAATTTATAACAATGGTTCTGTCTTGATGAATCGCTATGAAATTAATTTGCCAAACATAGAAGAAAAAATAAATGCAGCTTTAGATAAAGTCAGTGCTTCAGATATAGAAGAAACCAAATTACGAGACCTAAAACTGGAAAGCATTTTAGCTGATATACAAACTAAAGAAAGCACACTTTCAGTAGATGAAGCTAGTAAAAAATTAGAAAAACTTTTAAAGGAGAAAGAATTTAAACTAATAGCAAAAGTAGAACATGATAAGGCTGCAAAAGATGCTAGTTTAGAACTGCGTCCTACACGCTTATTTATTTTTGGAAAACCAGAAGTAGGAAGCCAACTTATGAAAGCTAATTCTACTATCGGATTAGATTTGCCTATGAAAATGCTTATTTGGGAAGATGAAAACGGCAAAACACAAGTGAGTTATTTTAAAGGCTCATTTTTGGCAAGCCGTCATGCTATTGAAAATGTAGAACTGACAGACAAAATTGATGGCGTTTTGAATATGCTTAGTGATACTGTTTTGAAGTAAATGATTTTCTACTGTTGGTCATTGTTTTAGGTTATGATATTACAATAACCAACAGTAAATAATAAATAATTGCTAATTACAATTTTAAGATGGCAATTCCATTTCTTTATTCAAATTCTTGATGGTTT
>NZ_JAHDIG010000022.1 GCF_020630935.1 Bernardetia sp. | reverse complement strand
GCCTTGTCCCTATATAAAACCAAATGCTGTGCTTCTCACTCTAAAGAATGAGCTACATGAGTTACTTTATTTTACCTGCGCTCCTGTATTGACCATTTTCTCTGGACTTACAAATACAAGTTTTCCCTCTTCATTTTCTGCTAAAAGAATCATTCCCTGCGAAATTACACCTCTCATTTTTCGTGGTGCAAGATTGGCAAGCCAACAAACCTGCTTTCCAATGATTTCCTCTGGAGAAAAATGCTCTGCAATTCCACTTGCTACAGTTACTTCTTTGTCTGCAACTTCTAGCGTAATTTTGAGAAGTTTATCAGCTTTTTTGATAGGTTCTGCATTTTTAATAGTCGCCACACGAATATCAATTTTTGAGAAATCGTCAAACTGAATTTCTGGTTGAATCGGAGCAACTGGATTTTTTTCTGTGTTTGCTTCTTGTTGCTCTTTTAATTCTTGTATTTTCTTTGCTTTTCCTTCTTCTAATTTTTTAAGTTGAGTTTCCACGAGCGAATCCTCAATTTTTTCAAAAAGTAGAGTAGCTTTATTTATTTTTCCTGTAATTAAACCTGCCTTTCCAGCTAAATTCCATGTTAAATCATTTGTTAGATTCAACATTTGAGAAATTTTAGAAGAGGTTTCAGGTAAAAATGGACGCATCAGAATAGCCAAATTAGCCGTTAGTTCTGCACTAATTTTCATAATCTGTTCTACTCTAGCTGGGTCAGTTTTTTGGAGTTTCCAAGGCTCTGTGGTGGCAAGATATTTATTTCCCACTCGTGCTAGTTCCATAACTTCGTACAATCCATCTCTAAAATTAAAGTTTTCTAAATTAGATTCTACTTTGTCTTTTTGAGTTTGGATAGCTTCTAAAGTTTCTCTATCAAAATCTGTTAGCTCTGCAACCTGTAAATCAATCTGTGGAACTTCTCCACCGTAATATTTATTTATCAAGACTACAGTACGATTGACAAAATTCCCAAGCGTATCGACAAGCTCGTTATTAATTCTTGATTGATAAATTGCCCACGTAAACTCACTATCTTTTGTCTCTGGTGCAATGGAAGTCAAGACATAACGCAGCTCATCTTTTTTGGTAGGAAATTCTTTTACGTATTCATTTAGCCAAACAGCCCATTCTCTTGAGGTAGAAATTTTGTCGCCTTCTAAGTTTAAAAAGTTATTGGCAGGAACATTTTCAGGCAAAATATAATCTCCGTGAGCTTTTAAAATAATTGGAAATATGAGACAGTGAAAAACAATATTATCTTTTCCAATAAAATGAATTAGCCTAGAATTATCATTTTCATCTTTTTGTTTTAACCAATACTTTTCCCAATCTGTATTATTATCTTTTGCCCATTGTTTGGTAGCCGAAACATAACCAATTGGAGCGTCTAACCAAACGTACAATACTTTTCCATCAGCATCTTGAAGAGGTACAGGAACGCCCCAATCTAAATCTCTTGTCATTGAACGCTCGTGCAGACCTTGTTCTATCCACGATTTACATTGTCCGTAAACGCCTGTACGCCACGTATCTTTTTTATCTTCCAAAATCCACTTTCTAAGCCAATGTTCATAGTCTTGCAAAGGTAAGAACCAATGCGAAGTGCTTTTCAAAACAGGCTTTTCTCCACTTAGTGCTGACCTTGGCTCAATAAGTTCTGTGGGACTTAAAGTAGAACCACATTTTTCACACTGGTCGCCATAGGCGTTTTCATTTCCACAATTCGGACACGTACCAACGATATATCTATCTGCTAAAAACTGCTCAAACTTCTCATCATAAAACTGCTCATTGGTCTGCTGTGTGAAAACGCCTTTTTCGTAGAGCTTAGTAAAGAAGTCTTGTGCTGTTTCTTTGTGTAAATCGGTTGAAGTACGATGATAAATATCAAATTCAATTCCGAAATCTTTAAAAGAATTTTTAAGAATATCATCGTATTTATCAATAATTTCTTTTGGTGTGATGCCTTCTTTTTTAGCTCTTAAAGTTATGGCTGCACCGTGTTCGTCGCTTCCACAGACAAAAACAACATCGTGATTTTTCATTCGAAGATAGCGCACATACGTATCTGCTGGCAGATATGCGCCTGCAATGTGTCCGATATGAAGTCCACCGTTGGCATAAGGAAGGGCTGCCGTTACGGTTGTTCTTTTGAAATCTTGAGATGTTTTGATAGAAGTCGACATAAAGTATTTTTCTGTAAAAATGAATTGAGTTGCAAAAATAGAAAAAACGCACCACTATAATAAATTTAGTTGTGCGTTTTTTAGTTCAAAAATGTTCTACTCAAAACTAAGCAGGTAAAATCTCTTCCTTGATAGTCATATCGTGGATAAATGTACTGCCGTCGGAATGATACGATTGTTGAGCAGAAAAATCTGTAATGAAATGATTTTGTTTGGCTTGAAAAACTTTTGAAGGCGTATTTTCATTAAATTCAGCAAAGTTTCCACTTCCAATTTTTTCAGAAATTACTTTATCGTTGTAATCTATTCCATTTGGAGTGAGTTTATTCCATGTAACCTGCATGTGAATAACTTCCTCACGTCCGAAATAATATCCTCTAATCAGTTCAATGCCTGTAATGAGATACCCTTCTTTATAAATTTCTGTTGGACTGCCTCCGTCTCCTCCAAAGTGTTTGCCTGTGCGTTTGGATTTGAAGAGCTTATCTTCTGTACCAATTTCACTAAAAATAGGCGTAAAACCGTCAATAATATCTCCACTACGCACTACAAAACCAGTCAAGGCTAAGAAGTTGTCTTGCTCAATCGGATTACCCTCTGCTTTTTCTTTTCCTACCAACTGACTTTTTGCACTCTTCATTTCTGTTACGCCAGTTTTATCGGTTTGGACGATATTGGAAGCATTGAATTGAGGTAATAAATCCAATTCTTTAGATTTTAGAATTTCATTGACACCATACTGTATTTTCTTATCATCAATTAGGTTTACCTTTATCAGAAACTCTAATGATTTGGCTCTCACTTTTGGATCTGGAGATTCCATTGCTTTCTGAATGAGTGCAGATTGTGCATTTTTTTTGGCAAGCTGCGTCGACCAATAACCATTGATGATATTTCCAATCACAGTTCCCAAGATGGCTAAAAGTCCTGTAATGAGAAGGGGAGTAATCTGTTCCATAAGCCTTGTAGTAAGTTTTGATATTTTGTATTCTCAATATAGGGAATTTGCTTATTTTTTTCTAGTATTTCTGATAAATAGAAAAATAACTTTTATTGTTATCTCTTATTTTTCTGAAGATCCTCAATAAAATTTTCGTCAAATGATTTCACAGTCAAAAATTCAAAATTGATAAAAAAAGAGTGTTTTAAGCCATTTTGAAACAAAATATTTTCTTTTGATTGTTCCATTAGTTCAGCTACTAAAAGAGTATCTGGAATAGGTTTATCAAACTGATAGATTATTAAACTTTGAGTGTTCAATTCAATTAGTTTTCTGAGAGTAGTCAAATCTACTTGTAAGTCTAAACTCATATTTCGGACAGAAATATTTTCAAAAGTTTGACTTTCTGAAATCTTCAAATCTGTTTTCCACCAAGAAAACGAAGATTTTGGTCTAAAATTACTGATATAAATATGATTCAATTTTTCGTCAATATATCTCCAAATTTCTTCATTAGAATCAATTTCTATTGTGATTTCACGCATTTTATATTTGTATCTATGAAATATAAAAGTCTTCTCTAATTTGATTAGAAAAGACTTTTAATCTACTTTATAGTTCAATTTGATTTAAAACACTTCTTAAAACTCTGCATTTTTAGGCGTTCTAGGGAAAGGAATTACATCTCTAATATTTCCCATTCCAGTAATGAAAAGAATCAGACGCTCAAAGCCAAGACCAAAACCAGAATGCTCTACCGTTCCAAACTTACGAGTATCTAAGTACCACCAAAGTTCTTCGGTTATTCCCATTTCGTCGGTACGTGCTTGAAGTCTGTCCAAACGCTCCTCACGCTGCGAACCTCCTACAATTTCTCCAATTCCGGGGAAGAGAACATCCATTGCTGCAACGGTTTCTTTTCCTACTTCTTCTCCATCGTTTTGGCGCATATAAAATGCTTTGATGTCTTTTGGGTAGTTATACAAAATAACTGGCGTTTTGAAGTGCTTTTCTACTAAGAAACGTTCGTGTTCGGATTGTAAATCAGTTCCCCACTTTACATCAAACTGAAATTTTCCTTTTTTGTAGTGCTTAGAGTTTACTAAAATATCTATTGCTTCTGTGTAGGTAACTCGTTTGAAATCATTTGCCAAGACAAACTCTAGTTTTTCAATAAGTCCCATTTCAGCACGCTCTTCTTTTTTCTTCATTGAGTTTTCTTTTACAAATTTTGCATCCAAAAACTCAATATCAGCTCTATAATTTTCTAAGGCATAACGGATAAGATATTTTAAGAAGTCTTCTACCAAATCCATATTGTCTTTCAAATCATAAAACGCCATCTCGGGTTCTATCATCCAAAATTCTGCTAGATGTCGTGCTGTGTTTGAGTTTTCGGCTCTAAATGTAGGACCAAATGTATAAACTCTACCTAGTGCCAATGCACCAAGTTCTGCCTCTAGCTGTCCAGAAACAGTAAGGTTAGTTACTTTTCCAAAAAAATCTTCTTTGTTGTCTATTTTACCTTTCTGTTCGCCTTCTGCAATTTTTGGAATGGCATCGTAATTATCAATATCAAAATTGGTTACTCTAAACGTTTCACCTGCACCCTCTGCATCAGACGCTGTAAGGATAGGAGAATGCCAGTAATAAAAACGACGGTCGTTGAAATATTTGTGAACAGCATACGAAAGCGCATGGCGCAAACGGAAAATTGCACCAAAAGTAGTAGTACGACTTCTAAGGTGAGCATTTTCTCTTAAAAACTCCATAGAATGAGCTTTGGGTTGAATCGGATATTTTTCAGCATCAGCATCTCCCAAAATTTCTATTTCTTCGGCTACAATCTCTACACTTTGTCCTTTTCCTTTAGATTCTACTAAATTTCCTTTGACAGAAACAGCAGCTCCTACATTAAAACGTTTTCTAAGATTTTCATCAAATTTTTCAGCATCAGCCACTACTTGAATATTCTCAATACTTGAACCATCGTTCAAACCTAAAAATCGAACATACGCATTGCCACGCTCTCCACGAATCCAGCCTTTTGTATAAACTGGCTTGTCAAATTCTTTAGACACTAAAAGGTCTTTTATATCTTGTCTTTTCATAAAATAGTCAAACACGTTTTGATGTGTTATTATTTGAATTGAAATCTTAGTAATTGTCGTTGCTATCAATGAGATAGCTAATTTTGATAGTGCAAAACAACATGATTTTTATTGAAATGTAAAATAGAAACACAAAATTGTTGCTCTAGGGTTCATTTTTTGACAAAACTTCTTTTAAAGGCTTGATTTTCTACTTTCTTGAATTATTTTTTTGCCAAAAAAATTTGTTTCTTTGAACTAAAATTTGGCTTGTGTTCGTATAAAATTTACTGAACCTTGTAATTATGTAAGCCTGTTTTGACAGTTATTAAAATAATAGAGCAAGATTGAAGAATTTTAAAACACAATTTTCTACGTATCGAAATACTCTTCGGGATAGATTTCAAAACCATGTGTTTGAAAGCCGAGACAGAATATTATTGCTGATAAAAACACTTTCAGTAATCTGTTCGGCAATTGCGCTTGTTTTGTTGGTATATCGCTATGGGTTTTATGTAGATGCTCCTATCGAACGTGTTATCTTCAAAACCTTAGATGTTGTTTTTCTTGCCTTTGCTATATTTTTTGTTTTTCGGGTTGTCTATGATGCGCATTGGATAGATTTCTTACGGAAAAATTGGGTAGAAGCTCTGCTGATTGCTTTTATTCTCTTCTGTGGAACAATTAATTATATCCTCAATTTCAGAATAACCTATTATTACTTTGAATTATTAGGCTTTTCAAACCCAGAGCTTTCCAATCAGCATTTTTTGTCTATCTATATGCTCCTTATGATAGGACTAGATTTGACACGCATTACGACGCTTCTTTCAGAAATCAACTATAAACCAGCTACTACATTCCTACTTAGTTTCGTTCTCTTGATTTTGATAGGTGCAGGACTTCTGATGCTTCCTACCATGACACCAGGAAAGGAAAGTATGGATTTGATTGATGCTCTTTTTACCTCTACGAGTGCTTCTTGTGTAACTGGACTTATCGTGGTAGATACAGCGACAGCCTTTACACTCAAGGGACAGATAGTAATTTTGGTTTTGATACAGCTTGGAGGAATCGGAATGGTTTCTTTTGCGACATTTTTTGCCAGCTTCTTGACACAAGGTGTAGGCATCAAGCACCAGTCCATTATTCAAGATTATTTGAGTAGTGAGTCGCTTGTTTCGGCTACCAAACTTCTTCGAAAAGTTGTTTTGATAACCCTTTTTATTGAGATTTTGGGAACAATAGGTATTTATTATGCTTGGGACGAAGAACTTTGGGAACAAAGCCAACAGTTTGAAAGTATAGGAGAAAAAATATTTTTCTCTTTTTTCCATTCAGTTTCAGCATTTTGTAATGGTGGCTTTAGCTTGTTTTCAGGAGGAATGGCAGATACAAATTTCAAAATTGATAGAATGTATAACCTCCATTTTATAATTATTTGGATTGTTGTTTTGGGTGGACTTGGCTACACTACGATTGAAGATATTTTTTCATTTAATAGTATCAAAGAACGTTTTGTAAAGCCTTGGAAGCAGTGGAATGTAGTTACCAAAATCAATGTTTATACGACCTTTACGCTCTTAGCTATCGGCACAATAGGGTTTCTTTTGTTAGAAATAGAAAAACTAACTGACCGAACTATTATTCAAGCCTTCGTAACGGCTCTTTTTCAGTCTATGACCACACGAACGGCAGGCTTTAACACTATGGATTTTGAGGCTCTCAATCCTGCTACCATAATTATGTGTTTGGTTTTAATGTTTATTGGAGCTGCTTCTGGCTCAACGGCTGGAGGAATCAAGATTACTACTTTTGTATTGGTTTTTGTAGCTGCTGTGGCAAATATCAGAAGACAAGAACGTATCGTAATTGCCAATCGTACTATTCCAGATGAACTTATCAGAAAAGCATTTTCTATCTTTATTTTTGCTATAGCCTATAATATAATGGCTATTTTTCTTCTTCTTTTAGTACAAGAACCCTCCTCACCCAACGACACAAAATTTATTCTCAAAATTATATTCGAACAGGTCTCTGCCTTCGCTACGGTCGGAATTAGTATGAACCTCACAGGTGAACTTTCATTTTGGGGAAAGGTTATTATTATTATGTCGATGTATTTGGGACGTGTCGGTACGCTTACGCTTGCGCTTGCACTGAGTAATGCTGTAGTTACCAACTCTTATCGCCACCCGAATGCTCACGTAATGGTAGGATAATAATCAATGAATTTGATTTCATAAAACAAGACAACACAACCCAAAATATAGGAAATCGTTAGAAGTAGTAGATTTATTTACTCATTACTTACTGTATTTTTAATAAATGCCTCATACTCATCATCTAAAACAAGAAACTCATTCAGATTTTCTAAAACAAGGAAGAATAGACCCCATCACAGGAGAAAAAATTGAAGAAGGACATACAATTGTGATTTGTGCTGCCTGCAAATCGGCTTTTTTCGTAGAAAGTTGGGAATATTTAGGCGAAACGCATTGCAACCAAACAGATACACTCTCCGAAATTCCAGTTCGAAAATCATTACAACTGATGGCAAAGCCTTTAGAGTATTTGCCATTCTATTTTAAAAAAGGACAATATATTTTAGATAGAGGAGATGGGAGTGATACTGGCTTTGCTGCTATTACACTGTTACTGATTTTGGGAGCAATCGTTACTGTTCCTTTGGTAATTACAATAGCTGTTTTTTTAGGGAGCATTTTTGCATGGCCAGTAGGCTGGGCTTTCATTGGTGTATCTGGTTATCTTATTAATGAAATTATCCAACCTTATTACAGAGGTAAAAGAAAATTTTCAAAAATTACAGCAAAAAAAGGGTTTCAGTTGGCTGTCAATATGAAAAATCAGACTGTTGAGTATATGAGAAAAAATAAAAAAATCAGTATTCCATTTGATGATATCAAACATATAAAATACTACATAGACTATATTCCTTTTAGTGAATGTGGACAGTATTTACAGCAATCTGTAAGTTTGGAAATAATGACGAAAGAATATAAAAAAACAAGACTTTATACTTTTCTACACAATAACCAAATCCCTCAATGGAGTCAGTTTTTAGAGGATTTACCATATCATTTACCTGTTTTGAATCAGAAATAAAGTTGTGATGCAATCCATTTATGCGTAATTTCATACCCTATATTTTAACCTTATTCTACATAAAATCAGTGTAATGAATTTCACGTCGCAACTTTTAGAAAACTATTTGCTCTATAAAGAAAAACTTCTTGTTTATAGACACTTTCAACCAGAAGAGTTTAATAAAGTATTATTTGATTGTATCAAAAAGCAGAACTCTAATTTTGAGTTAAAAAAACTAGGCGATTCTGCACAGAAAAGACCTATCTATCATTTGCAATTTGGAAATGGTAAGACACCTGTATTGCTTTGGTCGCAGATGCACGGCAACGAGCCAACAGCCACAATGGCACTTTTAGATATTTTTCATTTTTTGGAAAATCCATTTACAGAAGAAGATAAGAAGTTGGTTGAGACGTTAAAGAATCATTTTACATTGCACTTTGTTCCTGTTCTGAATCCAGATGGAACGGCTCTCTATACTCGCCGAACAGCACAGGGAATTGATATGAACAGAGATTTTCTGCAACGCCAAACGCCAGAAGCAAATCTGCTCATTGATTTAGCTGAAAAAGTACAACCTCAATTTAGCTTTAACCTTCATGACCAACGCTCAAAATATTCTGTTGGAAAAACACCTATTCCCACCACGCTTGCTTTTCTTGCTCCAGCTTTTGATATAGAAACAACCATTGATAAGGAAGGAATGCGACGAAGGGAGGCAATGCAAGTCATTTCACTGATGGTGGAAGGTTTGGAAAAAGAACTAGGAGATAAGATGGCAAAATATGATGATGCTTTTGAAGTTCGTGCCTTTGGAGATAATTTTCAAAAACTAGGCTATGGAACAATTCTGATAGAATCTGGACACTACCCAAATGATTGGGAAAAACAGGAAGTTAGAAAGTATAATTATGCTGCAATTCTGAATGCGTTATTGTCTGTTGCTAATGGACTAGAAAAAGATAAATCCATAACGGCTTACGACGAACTTCCTTTCAATGGAACACAGTTTTATGATGTCATTCTTAGAAACGTAGAAGTAGAATATCCACAGTTTGTAACTGCTAAAATGGATATAGCTTTTGAGAGAGAGACAAAATTTGATGTAAAGGAGCATCAATATCTTTATAAAAGTCAGATTGTAGATTTGGGAGACTTATCTACTTTTTACGGACACGAAGAACATAATTTTGAAGACTATAAAATCATTATGCAAAGTGAGAAAATAGACTTAGATAAAAACCCTAACTTAGTTTTTGAGAACAAACAGAATCCGAACAAACGTTTTGTAGTCGTCAATGGTGTTGTTTCTGGGTTGATTTAATTCTTTGCAATGTTCCTTGTTCTATCATTCTGACAAAATGACCTTTTCAGTTTGAAAAAAATAGCATACTCTAGTTTTTGTCAGAAAAAATAAAACAGCCTTTTTTGAGCTGTATAGAGCGATTTTAATAAATTTACAACTATTTCTTACTATTTTTTCGTTTTGGCAAACGGATTGAAATATATAGAGCAAGTAAGTAGATAAGTAAAGTAAGTAGTAGATTCTCAAAGGTTCTGATTTGCCGATAAGAGGTAGTAGGCTTAGAAGCAAAAATTTTTCACAGAAACTTTATTTTTTGGAGTCGCCTTAAAAAGTAACTACGAAACAGTCAGTAGCTTGTTTTATCATTCGGATAACCATTTTTTGCAGCTACTCATTTTTAAACTGTTTTGATAACGCTTTTTAAATAAGAGTAAGTTAGAAAATCCCTTTTCGTTTGGAAAGGGTATTTTTTTGTATTTTAGTTTCTTGTCTATCATTACTAAAATTTATCTCCATGAAATTTGAAGACTTACTAAAAAGCATTACTACAACACATGCCACACTACAAGCAAAGGCAACACAAAGTGTAAACCAATTTCTGACGATTCGGAACTGGTGCATTGGTGCATACATTGTAGAATATGAACAAAACGGTAACGATAGAGCAAAATATGGCTCTAAACTTTTTGGTAATCTAGCCAAGCAACTAAAGTCTATAAAAGGATTGAGGAGTACAGAACTAAAAAGGTGTAGGAGATTTTATCTTACATATCCTTTATTTAGCCTTGTGATAGGAGAAAATATTTTACCTGCCTCAATTCGACAGACACTGTCCGTCGAATTGAAAACCAATGAAAATGAAGAGATTGGACTTACAAGATTGCTATTGAAAAAAATGTCCTACTCTCATCTTTCCGTTCTGATGACCATAGAAGATGCAAAAAAACGCCGTTATTACGAAATACTTACGCTAAAAACTACTCCTTCGGTAAGAGAGTTGCAGCGACAAATCAATACACTTTCCTATGAGCGTTTGGGATTATCTACGGACAAAAACTTGAGTTTTGAGAAAATAAAACAAGCCATAGCCGTACAATCGCCACAAGATGCTGTTAGAGATATGTATGTTTTTGAGTTTTTGGGATTAAGTTCGCAACAGATTTTTGATGAGAATGATTTGGAAAGTGCCTTAATTGCTCATCTACAAGAATTTATTTTAGAACTCGGCAATGGTTTTTGTTTTGAAGCAAGACAAAAGCGTATTTTGATAGGCGATGATTATTTTTTTATAGATTTGGTATTTTATCATCGTTTGCTCAAATGCCACATTTTAATAGAACTGAAAGTAGATAAAATGCAAGTCGGACATATCGCACAACTTCAAACCTACCTCAATTATTATCAAGAGGAAATAAAAGAAGAAAACGACAATCCTCCTATTGGTATATTGCTAGTTACTGACAAAAACGAGGCTCTTGTACGTTATGCAATGCCTACCCAAAACAACGACCTTTTCATCTCAAAATACAAAGTACAACTACCTACTGAAGAAGAGTTACAGAATTTTATTTTGAAGGAACTCAAAAAAAGATAATAACTATTTTTTTCATTATATTTTGTTTTCTTTTCTACCACAACACACCCACCCTATGCAACTCCTCTACCTCTGGATTGAAGACTACAAAAACATCAAACAACAAGGTTTTAATTTTAGTCCTTTGTATGATTTTGAATTTAAACCTACCAGCTTTGATAAAGATGGAAAAGTAACTGGTGGAACTTTGATAGACAAAATGGATAAGGAAGAGCGAAAGAATAAGGAAAAATTTCACAAAGACTTTTTTGGAGAAGGAATAAACAACGTTACGGCTATTGTGGGGAAAATGGGGCTGGGAAGAGTTCGGTTTTGGAGTTTATATTAGATGCATTTTGCTATTCTCTGAATAACCGTAATAAAAATGTTATCACAATTACAAAATATAACGAAGAAATATATTTACATGCTTATGATAAACTCATATCATCAACTCGGTTTATTCATTTAGATTATTTAAATCATAGACCAATTGAATACAGAAAAGATTCATCTTTCAATATATTGTTTCCAATAAACAAAAGAACAATTAATACATACGTTCCTATAATATATTACTCTGGAATTTTTGATGGCAAAAGAGAAAAGCATTTCAGAGTAGATAGAGAACAGACTTCTGTGTCTTCTAACTTTTTTTTGTCTGAAAACAATGCTAGATATTTACGTTCGAAAGACATTTATAATCAAATAAACCTTATACAAAGCGATATAGACATTAGTCAAAACATATCAATACCTAATAGATTAAATATTTCTTGTATCGTACGAAGCTACTTGGACTTTGAAAGACTTTTTAACAGTGAAAATTCATTCTCTGATTACTTTAGAAAAACTCTAATAGAAGAAATTAGAAAAGCACATGTCAATGCAAAAGGATTTTATAGGTCATTACCTTTTTCAAAAGAGCTTATTATTAGCTTATTCTACGAGTGGTGTAGTAAAAATATTAGTAGAGAAACAGAAAAATATGTGGAACTATATTTTTCCAAATACAAGGATAATCAGTATAAAAATATATTAGATTGTTTTGAAGATTTGATAATCAATCATCATATACAGTACCAAGATGATACTATAATAAAATTAATTAGTGTTTTTGAGGAAGGAATAGCAAATAATTATATACAACCACAACCTACAACTTCTCTATCTGAAAAAGAGTACCTTGTTATTGAAGACATAAAACAATTTGATAACTTAGTACAATCTCTAATAGAAAACTATGTTATTACGATGGGAAACTATGATGATTATCTAGAATTTCAATGGCGAGATATGAGTACAGGTGAAAAGCTCTTATTAAACTTGCTAGGTAGATTTTATGCTGTTCCTCATTTTCATAGAGAAAAGAAAACTATAATTCTCATAGACGAAGGCGAACTAGGCTTACATCCTCAATGGCAAAAGCAGTATTTAAAAATCTTGCTTGAAACGATACCGAAAATATTTCCCAACAAAGAAATTCAGCTTATTCTTACTTCTCATTCTCCTTTTTTGGTGTCTGACCTGCCGAAAGAAAATGTTATTTTCTTAGAAAAAGACCACCCCACAGGCGAGTGTAGAGTATCTAAGCTAGAGAGTATGAAAGAAACCTTTGGCGCAAATATCCATACGCTCTTGACCGATTCGTTTTTTATGAAAGGAGGTTTGGTAGGGGAATTTGCACAAAGCAAAATTGATGAAGCGATTGATATTCTGAATGAAAGCGAGCCAAAGAAAGAAGATTTAGAAAAGTGTGAAATGATTATTTCTATGATGGGTGAGCCGATTGTAAAAAATATGCTTCAAAAGCTATTGGATAGCAAAAGGCTACGAAAAGTGGATACAAATAGTGATGAGATTGAAAAGCTACGCAAAAGAATAGAAGAGCTAGAAAACAAAAATAACAACGGTACTGACCTATCGGTCTGACCTTATTTGTTTGCTTAGGTCAGTACCGAAGGTCAGACCGACAAAATAACCAAATACCACTCTCAAATGATTCCAATACAACACCGAGATTTAGAAAAACTAGCGCAAAGGCATTGGGAATTAATATCCAAAAGAGACATTACTGATTTTTCAAAAAAAAACTATACAAATGTTTTAAAGTGGTGCAGGGATAGAAATGTAGAATTTGAGGCTATTGTTAAGGCAAAACCTAAAGAATTAGAAAAATACGCTATTCAGTTAAAAGAAGATAAGTATTCTTCTGAAATTGAAAAGTTAAAGGATTTGTACGCAGATTTTGCAAAAGCCACAACTCAATATGGAACAAAAGATAAACCCTACAATGCTTACCATTTGGTTAAAGAATTAGGAATCGATGTTTGTCCTTATTGTAATAGAAATTATATCTACAACATTGATGAGAAAACTAAAAAAAGAACTTCTGAAATAGACCACTTTTATCCTAAAGAAAAATATCCTTTTTTAGCTATTTCATTTTATAATTTGATTCCAAGTTGCAAAGTATGTAATCATATAAAATCGTCTAAAAAAATTGACTTGAATCCTTATGATGAAAGATACTGGAATAAAGAAGTTTTGAAATTTCATTTAAAAATTAAGGATTCTAAATTTTATTATGACCAAAACAGTATTGACATCAGAATTTCTCCAAAACATGAAGTCATTAAAGCTAACTTAAAATGCTTTTCTTTACAATCGTTATATAATTCACACAAAGACCAAATCTTAGAACTTATCCAAAAACAAATCACTTATCCAGATTCGTACATTGATGAGCTTTTCCAAAAATATGAAGGGACTTTTTTTAGAAACAGAGAAGACGTAATTCGCCATCTTTCTAGTGGAATTATGGAAGAAGAAAATTTCCATCTTCGCCCTCTCTCCAAACTCACTCACGATATTGCTAAAGAATTGGGGTTGTTGGATTAATATTTCTAAAAATCTACACTTTACTTTTTACCCACTTTTTAATCTTGTTCGTATTTCTTTCAAACAAAAACCATAACGAAGAACTATACAGCAAAATAACTAAAAGATAAATCACGTAGATTCCAAAATTGGCGTAACTAAACTCAATACGCTGCTTCTGAAAAATGGTAACTAACAATATGGCAAAAGAAAAATGAGTAAGGTATAACGTATAAGAAATTTCAGAAAAGAAGTTGGTTATTCTTACTAAAAGGCTACTTTTCATCTCCACTTGTGCAAATACACACAACAAGCAAGCTGTTACTATTCCTAGTGAAAAGTCATTGAACAAAACAGGATATATCGCAAAACGAATACTACTTAGAAAAGCGAGAAAAACGATTGTAACGATAGCTACTTTTATAGTGATAAATTTTTTGAGGAAAATCTCCTTTTCTACCACCAAATAAGCTACACCACCAAATAGCCACACAATAAAATAAACGGCTATGGCTTTGCCTATAAAAAACAGCACCAAAAGAAATAAAATAGCTGATACAATCTTAACTTTTAGGTTATAATATTTAATGAGAGTAAAATATGCCAATGGAAAAAGTACATAATACCAAAACTCATACGCCAAACTCCATAAAGGACCGTTCGTACCGTAGGTAGTTGTCAAGATTTTTTGTGTAAAAAAAAGATTGCCTAAGAAAACAGAGATACCCAGTTGTCCTGTGGGATTCATATTAGGCAGAGAAGAGATTTGTCCTGAATATGTGTAAGCATGTTGAAAATAAAATAGACCAATATTATCTAACAATAGAGACATAAAAAGCGATGGAATAAGCACTATCCAAAGTCTGGTCATACGATTGATGCCATATTCTTTATAACTCCACCTATCTGCTTTGACTGAACGTTCAATACTTCGAATAATAAAGAAGCCACTCAGCACAAAAAAAATAATTACAGCTTGATGTCCAAAACCTGTTATAAAGTAAAATAACTTTTTAAAAATTGAACTTGTTGGTTCAAAATCTGTAAAAATGAGAGCTCTCAGATGAGATATAAGCACCATCAATGCAGCCACGCCTCTAAAAAAATCAAACCATATAAACTTATTCGTTTTTTCCATTCCTATACGTAATAGTTTTTTACTTAAAGTATTGGACATGAACAAATATTTACTGTTCTGTGAGCCACAGAACAGGGAAGAAATATCGTTCATTGGCGTTTTAGCATAGCGACACCAACAACTTTTATCTCATGTCCAGTAATTTATTTTTTACTCTACTTCTTCTTCTTCCCACAAATCTACATCAATTACATCAGAAAACGGAATGCTGGCATCTAACATGTTTTCCACTACTTTTTGTAAAAAGGTTTCTACCTCTGCCAAAAAACCATCTAAGGTCAAATCTTTTTCAGCTTTTAGAGCGTAAGGTGTAAAGTTGGAACTTAGCTTTCTAAAAAACCAAAACCCAGACGAAATTTCATACTCTTCTAGGCTAAAGTCTGTGGGTAAATGTTTTATTTTATTTGCTTGATAGGCTTTGATAAACAGATATTTATACAAAACAAGCTGAATAATTTTGGCTTTCTCATCGCTCAAAAGCTGTTCGAAAGTATCGGCTTTTAAGGCTGCTGCATCTAGCTTTCCTGTCTTGTAATCAATAACTTGCAGCCTTTTGATGCCCTCTTTTGTTGTGATAATATCAATTCGGTCTGCTGTTCCTTTGAGTTTTAGAGGTATTTTTTTGATTTTTCCATCTATGCCAATATCAAAAGTAATTTTGTGTACTAGGTTTTGTTCTAAAGCAATCAAGCGAATAGGAGCTTCTTCTTTCTGCAAACGCAAAAACTCTGGAATTAAAGACTGTGTAACTTCTTTCAACAAGTAATTTTTCCCTGTATCGTGAATCACTCCACCTGCAATTTTGGTAATGAGCCTTTCTACCAAAAGTTTTAGATTTTCTTTGTCATTTCGTGTCTTGTCTAACCATTCTTCAGTAATTTCTTTGCCTACAAGTGGCGCAAAAAGTTCTTCCAATGCTTCGTGCATTACTTGTCCGTAGGTGTGTTGGAACAAATCTTCTTCCATTAGTGGAGGTTCTTCTAGCTGCAACACTTTCTGCTCATAAAATCGCATTGGTTCTTCCAAATAACGACTGATATAACTTGGCGATAAACCTTCATCAGTCAGATACTTTTCTAATCTTTCAATGATAGCTGGCGTTTTTTCGACACTTCTTATCTTATTATCAAAGGTTGGTAGAGGCAAATTCAGTCTTGATTCATAGAAACTGATATTTTCCAAAGGTGCAAGTTCACTTTTAATTTGATGTACATAACGGCTCGGCTCACCTCCACGCATTCCCTCCATATCGGAAGCATAAATGAGTGTAATCTTCTTACTTCGCTGCAAAAGTCTATAAAAATTGTAAGAATAAGCTGCATCGTCTTCTGTGTGAGTGGGAAGTCCGAACTGTAAACGAATATCAAACGGAATACTGGATGTCAAGACTTTTCCATGAGGAAAAACACCTTCATTAGCAGAAATAATAATTACATTTTCAAAATCTAAGGCACGACTTTCTAGCATACCCATAATCTGAATTGGTGCAATTGGCTCTCCAGTAAATGGAATTTTTCTATCACGCATCAACTCCAAAAGTAACCTTTCAAAGGATTCTATCTTTAAAGGAATTTTGAGTTTTGCCTTTTTACTTTGATTTTCAGATTTATTTTTATTTATTTTTTTATCTAATTCTTCATCTATTTCTCCAAAAATAGAATTTCCAATATGCGTTTCTCTGTCTGGCGCAAAGGCAATTATCATTCTTTCAATTTGCTTCAAGAGTTTATAAAACTCAAACAAATACTCACTTTCTAGTGAAAATTCTTCTTGTGTAAATCGGTGTGCTAGAGCTTCAATCAGTTTGAAAAAAGAACGCATAGCCTTATGAATGTTTCCTGCACCATTTGCATCATCTTTTTTTGAACTTACGCCCCAGTCTTCGAAGAGTATAGCATAAAGCCAACCATTTATTTTATAATCAGAGAGTTCTTTTACCGAAAAATAAATCAAATTTTCCTCGTGCATTCGCTGTAAAGGAGGATTTTCGTCTTCATTAATAGGACGAATATAGGGATGTTGTAAAATTCGTTGTAAATCTTTGTGATAGACACTTAGTGGCTGCTCTTCATCACGCAACATATTTTCTTGGGCTTGAAAAAGATTTTTGATAAGGGAAAAAAGTGGCGTATTTCGCAGCGACACCCCCATCGTAATATTGACGAGTTTTTGAATATTTACACCTTCCGTACTTTTTGGAAGTGAGTAAAGCATTGGTAAAAGCATTGTTTCGTCTGGCAACAAAACGGCTGTATGATTCCTAGCTGTAGAAAATTTAAAAAACTCATTTTTAGAAATCAGCCTTTCAATCATTTCATTCAACAGATGCCCTGCTGTTTTGGCTTGCGTAATTGTATTGACTACACTAATGACTTCAATTTCCTTTTTTTGTGTTTGGATGAGATTTTCTACAAAACTGATTTCATCTTTTTTGCCTTTAATAAATCCACTTTGACGAAATTTTTTGAAATACTTTCCTGCTTCGTGCCAACTTGCATCCAAATAAAATGTATCCATATCCCAAAAGATTTTGGCTTTATTCATCTTTTGAAATCCTCTAATAATCATTTCTTCTGCCTTATAAAGCTGATTAAACCCAATAAAAACAGCACATTTGATGCGCTGCTCTTCTACCACTTGTTCTAAATTTTCATATACCCAACGAAATGCCAACCCACCGTATGCACGTCCAGAACTTTCTAGTTTTTCTCTAAAATGATTGTAGGTCTGTTCTACATTTTTCCAAAAAAGATAATATTCTGTAATTCTGCTAAGTGAGCTTATAGCTTCTTCTTTTCCCTCTTCTCCGTACATTTCGCCCCAGCGTTCTAAGGTTTTAACCTCATCCAAATACTCAAAAAGTTCGTGCGACTTGACCAAATTCCTATCTATCAAATTAAAATCGGAAAGCATCGTAATTGCCATTGGTGCAAAACGCTCCAAAGAACCAGCAACTCCCTTGTCAAACTCTTTGTAAGAATCATACAATTCGAACACAAGCGCACTTGTATCTTCAAGTTCTAGTCCAGAAGCATTCACAATAAAATCTTCTAAAGAGACGACCTTAGGAGAAAAAATAGTTTCTTCGGCTATTTCAGACAGAAACGTTTTGAAATACAGACAAGCCCTTCGTGTGGGCAGGATAATATGCAAACTGGAAATATCCGTTTTGTATTCTTGGTATAATTCGGTGGCTACTTTTTGGAGGAAAGACATATTGCAAATGAACAATTAAAAATAAACAATGAGCTACAAATTACGCATATTTTTCTAGTCTGCTCTAATTATTTTAGATACTACAAATAAAATTTAGCAAAAAGGAGTTTTACAAAATAAATTCTTACTTTTAGGAAGGCTTAACAACCTACATCAAATTTATTTTATCATCATAACTTATTCATTATGAATACTCTTTCGTTAAAATCATTAGTATTTGCTCTTTTTATGCTTTTTACTTTTGCTTCTTGTGGAGGTGAAAAAGAAGCTAATAATAACTCTGCTACAGGCACAGCAGATGGAGTTACGGGAACACTTACCTTAGACAAAACCAGTGTCAAAGTAAATGAAGCTCTAAAAGTTTCGTTTACAGTAGATAAAAAACTTACAGGAAACCCTTGGATTGGCATTATTCCTTCTGAAATAGAACACGGTGATGAAGGTAAAAACGATGCTCATGATGTTTCTTACAAGTATTTTGACAATCAAGAGAGTGGAACATTAGATTTTACAGCACCTACTAAAGCTGGGAAATACGATTTTCGTATGCACACCACTGACAGCAAAGGGGTAGAAATTGTTTCTATTTCATTTGAAGTTACAGAATAAACAAAAAAGTTGTTTAAAGAATGAAAAAATAGCCGTAAACGAGGGAATAATTATCCTAAACGATGGTTAGAAACCTCGTTTACGGTTAAAAAACATATTAACTTCGCTCGCTTTCAAGTCTTAAACAACTTCTATGAAAATGGTTTATTCATTTTTTTATAAAACTTCATTTTTATTTGTGTCTATCCTAACTTTTTTTGCATAAATTTGCAAATTGCTACTACAAAAAACATCTTCTTTTTATCCTACAATCAATTTGTAAAAATTATAATTTTTTGCTGCATTTTAAAGGCTACGTGCGTCCTTACAACAAACTATTTCTCATACCTTCTTGTTAATGGGAATATCAAGAAATAGAAAAATTATATTATAACCATTGTAATAAACATCTACTAAATAATCATTGCTCATATCATAACTATTCAATTAAGTAAAGACTACTTTCAGTTAAGAAAGCTAATTTATTTTATTTATTTCGAATCTTTGTGCAACCCTTTTATACCTATTGTGGGTCTTCTATATGAGTGAATTTCCTATTATGTCAAATTTTTCTGCACATAACGGAAGTCAATCTATTGAAAAGGTCAAAGACCAAGAAGAAGAAACAGATAATGAATATACGACAGAACGTATTTCATATACTCCATCTTCTGAAGAGTCTCAGCTTATCAATGATTGCATCAAGGGCAAACGTCAGGCGCAGCGTACATTGTACGAACAATTTGCACCCAAGATGTATGCTATTGCGATGCGTTATGCCAAAACAACCCTAGAAGCAGATGATATTTTGCAGGAGTCTTTTATCAATGTGTTCAAACACATAAATACTTTTGCAAGAGATTGTCCAATAGAATTTTGGATTCGTAGAATTGTCATTAATCAGGCACTCAAAACAGGAAGAAACAAATTTGATAAAGCCTCTAAAGAAGAAGTAAGTGATATAAATTACAACTCAGAAGAGAACCTAATTTTAGACCACTTCGAACTAGAAGAGCTTTTACAAATCATTCGTAGGTTGCCAGAAGGCTTTCAGCAAATCTTTAACCTCTATGCCATAGAAGGTTATAAACACAAAGAAATTGCTGAAATGCTAGAAATCAGCGTAGGAACATCAAAATCACAGTATGCACGAGCAAGAGCGCAATTACAAGAAATGCTCTTGAAAGAAGACGAAAGTTATGAACAACTTCGGAAATAAAAACCGAAAGCAGTTGGAAGAACAGTTTAGAAGCAAATTTGAAAATGCTCAATTTATTCCTCCTGCTCATTTATGGGAACAAATAGATGCAGCTTTAGACGAAAAGCCTTGGTACAAACGCCCTTTATTTTATTGGACTTCTGGACTTGTGGCAGCACTTCTTCTAGTGGTTATGTTTTGGTTTACTTTGGTGTATGAAAATAATGATAAGCCTTCAAATACTATTATTACAGACAAAGATAATATAGAAAATAGCATACAGCATTCTGAAAAAATAGTTACTGATAAAAATATTGTCAATACTGATAAAGTATTAGAAGAAAATTCTATTACAGAATCAAATCCAGAAACTCATCCAATCCATAAAGAACACAAACAAAACGATAAAATTGTAAAAAACACAAAGTCAAACTCTACTTATACTGATACAAATTCCACTTCCGACAAAAATAATACTTCTGACATAGCTGTTTCAGTTATTGTTAGAGATAAAAAGAAAGACAATGTTACTGATACAAATCTGTCTGATGAAGTAGAGACAAATACAGAGATTAACTCTTTTACTGTTCTTGCTCTTAAAGAATATCCTTTAGATGAGTTTGTTCCTTTTGCAAATCCACTTTTTGAAATGGATATTTTCATAGAAGAAGATTCTACTGCTGAAAATGCTGTTGCAGATACTACTCTTCCAAATGAAGAAACTAAAAAAACTTCTGGAATTGCTATAACTCTAGGCGCAAACTATACACAGGGAATTTATCAGCCTAGTTTTAGAAGGGATTCGCTCTATAATGGCTTATCAGTTATTGGAACATATAGTAATAACCTTGCTGATACGCTCCCACAAACAAATATTAGTGGAACTTACTCACAAATGGGCTTTGATGTAGCATTGCAATTTGGAAAAAATAGACGTTGGAGCTTAAATACAGGGTTAGCGACAGGAAAAGCAACTTATTCGTTTGGTTCTACAAACTATGTTCGTATAAATGCAGATTTGACAGATACTTTGAACTTACGTGAAATTCCAAATAACCAAGTAGAAGTAAATTATGAATGGCTACAAGTTCCGATAGCAGTGGGTTATCAGTTTGGCGAAACAAGAGCTAAAAAATTTAGTGGTTTTGCACAACTTGGAACTGCCATTGAATATTTGAACAGTTATTCTTATACAAGTGCAGACCCAGATTTTACGTATGCTTTAGGAACTCACAGAATCATAAATACAAACGTTTGGACACAAGTAGGAATTAATTATCATGTTACAAATCGTTGGGCTATTTGGGCTGGAGGAACATACAAATCTTCACTTTCTTCGCTTATCAATGAAGATGGTGTTACGTTTTCTTCACAAGCATATGGCTGGCAAGTCGGAACACGATTTACAGTCTTTAGTTCTAAGAAAAAATAAATTAAAAAACGGTTCAAATAGTAATTTGAACCGTTTTTTGTGATATAATTATCATTGTCAAATTTTATTTCAATTATTAATACCAATTCTTTTTCAAAAACTGAATCGTTTTTTTGCGAGCTTCTTTTGCTGCTGTTTCATTGTATGCTGGTGAACTTGGGTTAGCAAAAGCGTGGTCAGCGTCATAGCCTAGAATAGTGATGGTCTTGTCAGCTTCTTTCATAGACTTTTCAAAATCCTTCATCACTTTTGGCGTAATCCATTTGTCTTTCGTTGCATAAATTCCCAAAACAGGCGATTTTATCATCTTTATACGCTCCATTTCCTTTTCTGGCATTCCATAATACATTACAGTTGCCTTAGCGTAATCATTTGAAATAATAGAACTTTGAAGAGACCAACCACCACCAAAACACCAACCAATAGTAGCAATCTGTAAAGGCTGACTAACTTCTTCCATTGCCTTCTCTTTTGCCTGTTTGGTTACAGCTTCAATAATTGATTTTGCACGCTCGTTGTCCATTCCCTGCATATATTTTTGAGCATCTTCTCTTGTCGTGGCAACTTTTCCATCATACAAATCAATGGCTATCACATTGACCTTACAGCTAAAATCTTTGTAATATTTTTCAGCTTCTTTTTTTACATAGTCATTCAATCCCCACCATTCATGAAACACAAATAAATATTTGCCTGTCGGCTTTTTAGATTTTACCATAAAAACATTAGCATCTTCTCCACCTGCTACCTCTAATTTAGACATTTCGCCATATTGAGGTGTAAAATCGAAAGCAATCGGATTGGGATGTTTGTTTACAAATTCTTTATCAGTAGTAAATTTAGCAAACTCATCAACTGAACAACACGCTGTATTTTCTGATTCTGTAAAAAACAAAAAATATGATCCTATTCCTGTAAAAACAGCAATAATAGATAGAAAGAGATAATTTTTTGAAAGCATCATTTTGTAGTAGATTTTAAATTGAAAAAAATAAAGGATTTTGAAAAACACGTATTCCGAACAAAAAATTAGGGTAAGTTGTTTTCAAATAAAATTCCATCAAAAAAAATAAAACAAAATGGGGAAGCACATAAAAAAAGATGATTTACCTCAAAAAATATGTGTAGTTTGTCAGAAGCCATTTACATGGCGCAAGAAATGGGAAAAAGTTTGGGAAGAGGTAAGATATTGTAGTGAAAGGTGTAGAAGGAACAAAACCAAATAAAGTTCTATTTTTAAATTTGTAAATTTGTATAGAAAAATATGTTACAAACCCATAGAGAAGATAAAACGAACTTATACTTTTAGAAAAAAGTTACAAGAAAATATCATCACTAACAATAAAAACAATTATGTCAGGTAAGAAAAAAGAAATTCAGAAATCGGTCAGTATAAAAAATCGTAAGGCTTCTCATGAATATCACTTCATAGACACCTACCAAGCAGGAATTGTCTTGCAGGGCACAGAAATCAAATCTATCCGAATGGGAAAGGTTACTATGAGTGATGCGTTTTGTCTTTTTATTGGAGACGAACTTTTTTTGCGTAATCTTCATATTTCACATTATGATAATGGAAATATTCACAACCACGAAGAAAAAGCAGACCGAAAACTTCTCTTGAAGCGAAAAGAACTTCGCAAACTTCAATACGATGCACAAGATGTAGGACTAACTATTGTTCCAACAAGAGTATATATCAATGCTAGAGGTTTAGCAAAAGTGGAAATTGCACTTGCAAAAGGTAAAAAACTCTACGACAAACGCCAAGATTTGAAGGCAAAAGATGCCAAACGAGAAATAGAACGTTATTAATGGAAAACTTAAACTTGATAATGGACAAACAAGACATTTTAAAGCTACTAGAAAACTATCAGCCAATATTTTCAGAAGAAAAAAAATTCCAAAAAGAAATCATTGATTTCATAGAACAAAATGATGATTTTGCTCTACGTTCTAACCTAACAGGACAACTTACAGGCTCTGCGTGGGTAGTAAACAGTGAACGAACCAAAGTATTGCTCATTCACCATAAAAAGCTAAATAGATGGCTACAAATTGGTGGACACATAGAAACTGATGATCAAACTATTGAGCAAACCATTCTTAGAGAAGTAACAGAAGAAAGTGGACTAAAAAATTTAAAACTACTTTCTTCTTCTATCTACGACCTTGATGTTCATACTATTCCTCAAAAAAAAGAAGTAGCAGAGCATCTTCATTTCGATATTCGACTGGTAGTAGAAGCTGATGAAAATGATACTCTACTTGCTCAAAATGAAGAAGTTTTGGATGTCAAATGGTACTTTGTATCTGAAATGGAAAACCCATCAGAAACAGATATTTTGATAGATGCCTCTATGAAAAGAATGATAAATAAAATGAAAAACATCTAATTCCAAGTTATCTAAAATCAGCTTTTATTTTTAAAGTTCGTATGGGTTTTCTAGGGTCATTACAGATTAAGGTAAGCGAACGAACATAATTTCCACGGTCTTCTGGTGTCTGAAAAACTACTTTTATAATAGCATTGCTATGAGGTAAAATTTCGTTCCATTCCGTTTTTTCTGTAACGAGCTTACAACCATATCCTTCTATTATTCTATGCACTCTTAGAGGCATATTACTTGTGTTTTTCAAGACAAAAGTTGCTTCTAAGGAATCTTTTCCCTCTAAGTTTTTCAAATAATGGCTTCCCAAACTGGCATAGTCATCTTCTATTTTCAACTCTGGATAGGCTTCCAACATCTCTACATTCAAGGTTGGAAAATACTCTTCAATATTAGAAGTAACTTTAAAACTTATTTTGTTGGGCTGTTTGGCTTGTGTACCAAAAAGAATGACAGAATCTTCCAAATAGCCAAAATCATTTTTCAAAAGTGGGTCATAAATAACATAAATTGCTCCTAGCTCTCCTGCTTTTAAAATATGACTGGAGTCAAAACGCACTTGTATATGTTTTGGAGTTTCCATTTTGCCTGTAAAAATTAAATCTTCTTTACTTGCATTATAAAACTCAAATTTCTTGGTAATGGGAACTCTATTCAAAACATTTCCAAAATGTAGATATTTTGTCTTGGTACGAACCTCTGGCATAGTTTGAAGGCTATACTTAAAATCTCTCTCTTTGTCTAGAGCAGGGCGAAGCTCTCCCTTCAACATTAAAGTTTGTGTGCCTGCTTTATCTGTCTTTACTGTAAATATTTTGACAAAACTTCCATAACTGTAAGGTAAAAACATTAATTCTACAAAGGAACTATCTCCCTTTAAGACTGTTTGATTATCACTGTTTTCTTTAGAAAATGTACAAGCACAGTCTGTTGTAATATCTAGTATCTTAATTTCTTCTTCCGAACTGTTCTTAAAATAGAATTTATGAGAGAGCGTATCTTGGAATTCTATTTGCCCAAAGTCAAATTCTTTTTCTGCAAATTCTAGTGTTGAGTTTTGAGTATAAGCTACTTTGGAGAAGCAAACAAACAGAAAAACAAATAAAACAGGGGAAGCAAATATTTTTTTGAGCGCAAGCTGTATTTTGTACATAACTGATTACTTATTAACTTGTATTTATTATGAAGTGAGTAGGAAATTAGAAAAATCTATTTCTTTTCGAATTAAAATTATGGATTCAACTACAAAAATAGTAAAAAACAATTTTGAAGGAGCGAATTTTTTATTGGTCAGTTGGCGAGATTTGACAGCAAGTTTTTCCCTTCCAGAAGATACAGGTATAGAAATATTTACACTGCTTGGTATTCAGTATAAAGAAACTACACGCCATTACCACAATTGGGAACATATAAAATCTATGCTACGAGGCTTAGACGATTATTCAGAAGAAATAAACGATAGGTTATCTGTCGAACTCGCTATTTGGTTTCATGATGCCATTTATGTGCCACTCAGAAAAGATAACGAGAGTAGAAGTGCAAAGTTTTTTCAAGGACAGTTATCAAAGCACCTACCATCAGAAAGAGTCCGAAAAGTAATGAAGTATATTGAAGCCACTAAAAACCATGCAAAAACAACCGATGCAGATTTAAGAGTTTTATTGGATTTAGATTTAGCTATTTTAGGACAATCTAAAAAAGTATATCAGAGATATTCTAGTCAAGTGAGAGAAGAATTTGGTTATGTTCCCAACTTTCTCTACAAAAGAGGTAGAAAACTCGTTTTGAAAAGTTTTTTAGAAAAAGAAACTATTTATCAGACCAATTATTTTAAAGAACATTTAGAAGAACAGGCGAGAGAAAACATTAGAGAAGAATTGGACAATCTATAATGCTACTGATGCTTTAAGAAATTGCTCCTCAAAACTTATAACTTTTATGTACTACCTAAAAATAGTACATATTTTTTTTGCTCAACATTGAATTGATTCTAAGTGTAAGATACTCTAATATAAGCCTTTACACATCATAATTAGCTTTAAAAACAACCCTCAAAAGCACTTGAATTATACTATTTTAAGTTTTTATAAAATAATTTTAAGTCAAGAAAAAATGATTTCTAAAATTCGTAGGAATAGTTTGCATTCTTATCGAAAAACACCTTTTCAAAGCAACCTTTAGCCTATTGACATTCGTTTAACAATGTAAAGACTTTTAACTTCTGTTCAACCAAAATTTCATCTATATAAAATACAACTACCAATTAAAACCAATAAATATGAAAAAGACGATTTACTTTGCGTGCATCTTATTAGGTAGCGTCTTTAGCTTTGCCCAATTTGCATACGCTCAACACGAAGGTTTAGACTGGTTTGCTAATGGCGAACGTCACAAACAACAAGCTCGCTACGACTTAGCTCTTCAAGAATATGATAAGGCTGTTCAGAGAGAACCACGTAATCACCTTTATCTTTTTTCGAAGGCACAATGTGAGTACCAACTGAAAAGACCAAAAGAAGCTGCTAATTCATTGAGTTATGTTATTCGTCTCAACAGTAGCTATTCGCCAGCTTATGCTCTTCTTGCCAAGATTTATGCAGACCAAAATGACAATAAAAAAGCAGCGCAACTCTATGATATTGCAGCTCGCTATGAAAGTGAGAAAGAAAAGAGACAATTTTATCGCTTTTTTGTTATCAAACAAAACTTAGCAGAAAAAAACTGGGCAACAGCTTTTGAGAAGATAAAACTTACTAAAACTGAATTTCCAAAAAACCTTGAACTCTATTATTTAGAATCACAAGTAGCCAATTACTTAGGTAAATATGCAGAGGCAGTAAAAGCCATTGAAACCATTGAGCCAGTAATCTCATCATTACACCCTAGTGAAAATGCTCGTTACTATTATCAGAAAGGGTATGCTTACTATCACTTAGATAATTTTGAGGAAGCCTTCAAAACGTGGTCAAAGGCAAAGTATGGAAACTTCAAAAGCAAGATAGAAGAGTTTTCTCCTGCTCGTTATGCATATTTAGCAGAGGCTTACACAGAAGTCCGTCAGTACAATGAAGCACAGGCTTATGCTCAAAAGGCTCTAAAAATAGACCCTAATAATGCGAGTGCATATTTCACACTAGCTAATTTACAAAACAATAAAGCAAAATCGGACGTAGATAAAACTTTAGAACTTTATTACAAATCAGCAAAGTTTGAAAAAGATTTGAAGCGTAGCACTCAAATTTATGAAGAGATTGCCAGCTTAGAACTTTCTAAAAATAATTTTGAAAATGCACTTAAAGCCACAGAAAACGGTTTGACTTTTAATTCAGGTAATAAAAACTTACTTTATTTGAATGGACTAGCTCTTTTTCACTTGCATAAAAACCAAGAAGCTGCCGAAGCTCTTCAAAAAGCACTAGCACAGATGAGAGACCCTATAGAGCATTCTCGTTGCATGTTTTTGTTAGGTTTAGCGTATCGCAATGGAGGAAAACTAGACCTTGCTCGCCGAGCATTTGCCAATATACAGGCACAGCCCTTCAAAATTGCTGCTACCAATGAAACAAAACTTATTAATCAAGCAGAAAATATAGAAGAAACAGAATAAAAATACGCTTCACTTACTACTTTATCTTACTTTCTAAAAGTCATTTTAACTTTATGTTGAAATGGCTTTTTTTAATGGTTATCTTAGCAAAACTAATTTTTACTTTTAGAAATAAATCTAATAATGAAATTCATATTTAGCATTGCCATTTGCTTCTTATTATTGAGTTGTACTACTAAGGAAAATTCCACTCAATCTACAAAAATAGAATCAACAGATACAGTACAAACGACTTTAGAGAAACCCCAGAAAAAAGAACTTATTCAGATTGATACTCTCCAACCCATAGAAGGTACTTTTATAGTCGATGATTATCCTATTACGAATCAAATGCTTGAAGAGAACAGGAAAAAAATGCTAAAGGAAATGATAAAGAATGGTTGGGGTTCTGAGTTTGAGTTCATTATTAGTAATGATAAAACGGAACTTCTAGTATTTAACCTATACACAGACTATCACAGACTTCTAACATGCCATTTTAAAGTTGATGAGATAGATAATATTTTAGATAAGATAGAACGAGATATATTAAATGGCGAACAGAAACACCTTCAAAAATTTATTTCAAAATTAAAACCTGCTAACTTTAAAAAATTTATCTCTAACAAAGGAATAAAAATAGGCTTAGAGAAGGAGGAAGTTATAGAAATTTATGGTACACCTCATAAGGAAGAAAACAATGAAGGAATAGAAATACTAACTTGGGAATTTGTTGGAGATATTCTCTATGACAGAAAAACAGATCTAAATGGAATACCATTAGCCAAAAATAACTACGGACACCAAGTAAGTATTTTTTTTAAAAACGGAAAAGTTATTGGTCAGACTTTACATAATGATATTCCTTAAAATATATGTAGGTCAGACTTCCAGTCTGACGGAAAAGTAAAATTTAAAAACCAGTCTGAAAGACTGTTATACGAAAACCCTTTACACAAATAAAAAACAACAATGATACACAAGATAGAAAGCTATTTCTTTACGCTACTGCTTCTAATAAGCACAGCTACATTTACTCAAGCACAAACTCCCTTCAAACCCGACACTACCTACTTTTCAGCTTCCAAATGGCGACAAGTCAGCCCGTATCGTGGTGGGCGTTCGGCAGCTGTAACAGGTGTAACTGGAAACCCAGACCTTTTTTATTTTGGAGCTACTGGTGGTGGAGTTTGGCGCACTGAAGATGGGGGTATGAGTTGGGAAAATATTTCTGACCCAGATTTTGGCGGTTCTATTGGTGCTGTGGCTGTAAGTGAATACGACAACAACGTAATTTATGTAGGAGGAGGTGAAAAAACCGTTCGTGGAAACGTCTCTCACGGAAACGGAATGTGGAAAAGCCTTGATGCTGGCAAAACGTGGAAAAAAATAGGCTTAGAAGATTCTCGTCATATCACACGTATCAGAATACATCCTAAAAATCCAGACTTGGTTTATGCTGCCGTTTTGGGTCATTTATTTGGCTCAAATGAAGAAAGAGGTGTTTATCGTAGCAAAGATGGAGGCAAAACGTGGGAAAGAATTTTATTCTCAAGCAAAGATGCAGGGGCAATAGATTTAATTCTTGACCCAACCAATCCAAGGGTAATTTATGCTAGCACGTGGAAAATACGTAGAACACCTTACAGTTTAGAAAGTGGTGGAGAAGGCTCTGCACTTTGGAAAAGTACAGACGGTGGCGATACATGGAAAAACCTTTCAAAAGAATCATCTGGACTTCCAAAAGGAACATTAGGAATTATGGGTGTTACGGTTTCTCCAGCCAAAAAAGATAGAGTTTGGGCAATTATTGAAGCCAAAGACGGTGGTGTTTTTCGTTCTGAAAATGGTGGCGAAACGTGGGCAAAAGTAAACGATGAGAGAAAACTTCGTCAAAGAGCATGGTATTATACTCGCATTTATGCACATCCAACAAATCCAGAAGGAGTTTATGTCTTGAATGTGAATTTTCATTTCTCGTCTGATGGAGGAAAGAGTTATGAAAGAATAGAAACTCCACACGGCGACCATCACGACCTGTGGTTAGACCCTCAAAACCCAGAACGAATGATTATTGGAGACGATGGTGGGGCGCAAATTTCTAAAAATGCAGGGAAGAGTTTTTCTACCTATCTCAATCAGCCAACAGCACAGTTTTATCGTGTCAGTACGGATAATCATTTTCCATACAGACTGTACGCAGGGCAGCAAGACAATTCTTCACTTCGTATTTCTTCACAAGACCAATCAGAATGGGAACCAACAGCAGGAGGGGAAAGTGGACATATTGTAGCCGACCCAAAAAATAATGACATTGTGTATGGAGGTTCGTATGACGGATTTTTGATGCGTTACAATCACAAAACTGGCGAAACTCGTTTGGTAGATGTTTACCCAGATAATCCAATGGGTTGGGGAGCAGCAGAACTAAAATATCGTTTTCAGTGGAATTTCCCTATTTTCTTCTCGCCAAATGATGAAAATATACTTTACACGGCAGCCAATGTACTTTTCAAAACTACCAATGAAGGGCAAAATTGGGAAGCTATCAGTCCAGATTTGACAAGAAATGACAAAACAAAAATGCAATCTTCAGGAGGAGAAATTACAAAAGACAACACAAGTGTAGAATATTACGGAACAATTTTCGCAGCAGCCGAATCTCCAGCTGAAAAAGGCGTAATTTGGACAGGCTCTGACGACGGACTTATCCATATCACAAAAGATGGAGGCAAGAACTGGGAAAACATCACACCTACAAATCTCCCAGAGTGGGCAATGATAAATTCTATTGATTTACATCCTACAAAAAAAGGCGTGGCTTACGTTGCTGCCACTCGCTACAAGTCTGACGATTTTACTCCCTATCTCTACAAAACGAAAGACTACGGCAAAACGTGGACAAAAATAACGAACGGCATTCCAAAAGATGATTTTACAAGAGTTTTACGTCTTGACCCAGTTCGTGACGGACTTTTGTACGCAGGAACGGAAAGCAGCGTTTATATTTCCTTCGACGACGGACAAAACTGGCAGCCGATGCGTTACAATTTGCCTATCGTTCCGATTACAGATATGCAGGTAAAAGAAAATGATTTGATTGTTTCCACGCAGGGCAGAAGTTTTTGGATTTTTGATGATTTAAACCCCATTAGAAACTTTGATAATCAGAAAGTAGAAAAGCTCAAAACGGATAATTTCCTTGCTTTTGCACCAAGTGACACGTATTTGAGTGATAGGAATATGGAAATGTATTTTTATTTGAATGAAAAACCAGATACATCAAAGATTTTAGAAATTGAAATTTTAGATAAAAATGGAAATCTCATTCAAAAATATTCCTCTGATGCTAAAGCTACTAAAGACAAAGATTCAGAAATAAAATCTCTTAAAGCAGAAAAAGGAGCAAATACCTTCAAATGGAACATGCGTTACCCAGATGCTAAGAAATTTGAGGGAATGATTCTTTGGTTTGGTGGAACACAAGGCGTGGAAGCAATGCCAGACGACTATAAAGTAAAGGTTACTTTCAGAGGCAAAACGCAAGAAGTAGATTTCAAACTTTTGAAAGACCCACGTTGGAGCGTTTCGGACGCAGATTTGAAAGAACGTTTTAAGTTTTTAAAGGAAATCAGAGACAAACTTACTGAAACACACGAAGCCATTATCAATATCCGAAAAATGCGTTCAGATTTGAATGATTGGAAAGCTAAAGCAAAAGAAAACAAGGAGTGGAAGGAAGTGGCAGAATCAGCAGATAAAATCATCAAAGAACTCACAAAAATTGAAGAGACTCTTTATCAAACGCAAAACCGAAGTGGACAAGACCCATTGAATTTCCCTGTTCGTCTGAATAACAAATTGAGTGCCTTAGCTACAACAGTGGGTTATGGAAACTTTCCACCAACAGAAGGTGCAAAAGAGGTCAAGAAAGACATCACAGAAAAAATAGACGAGCAACTCAAAATGTATTACAACATCTTGAAAACAGATATTCCAGCTTTTAATAAACTGGTGGCAGAGAAAAATATTCCTGCAATTAGTGTGGGGGAGTAGTTTCTAGTTTAAAAGTGAAAATATCATTTAGCTCAAAACTTTATTAATCACATAGGCACATAGAAAAATACTATGTTCCTATGTGGTTGAAAAAATTACCTCCAATAAATAAAAACATAAGAACTCAAGATATGAATTGATTTTTTACAACTACGTTCATACTAATAACTAAAAATATACTTTATCCACCTCTTTTTTCTACCTTTGTTCTGATTAATTTAGACAATAAAAAATTAAGAATAACCAAATGGATTTATTGCGTTTTGCTACAGCAGGCAGTGTAGATGATGGAAAAAGTACACTTATTGGCAGACTTCTCTATGATACCAAAAGTATTTTTGAAGACCAACTCACAGCCATAGAAACAGCAAGTAAAAGGCGAGGAGAAGAACAGGTAAACCTTGCCCTCTTGACAGATGGTTTGCGTGCAGAGCGAGAACAAGGCATTACAATTGACGTAGCGTATCGTTATTTTGCTACACCAACACGCAAATTTATTTTGGCAGATTGCCCTGGTCATATTCAGTACACTCGTAATATGGTTACGGGAGCTTCGACGGCTCAACTTTTAGTCATTCTGATTGATGCAAGACAAGGAATTGTAGAACAAACACGACGACATACGTTCATTGCAGAGCTTTTAGGCATTAAGCACTTGGTAGTTTGTGTCAATAAAATGGATTTGGTAGAATATGATGAGGAAGTTTTCAAAAAAATAAAATCAGAATATTTGAGTTTTGTCAAAAAAACACGCATTTCGGAAGTGAGTTTTATTCCGATTAGTGCGCTCAAAGGAGATAATGTGGTTGAAAAATCAGAGAATATGGAATGGTATAAAGGAACAAGTTTTTTATATCATCTGGAAAATGCTTATATCGGAAATACGTGGGATTTTATTAATTCTCGTTTTGCTGTTCAGCATGTTATCCGTCCACAATCAGAAGATAAAAATCTACATGATTATAGAGGGTATGCTGGCGAAGTTTTGGGAGGAGTCTTTAAAAAAGGTGATAAAGTTACTGTTCTGCCTTCTGGTTTTTCTACAACCATTAAAAAACTAGATGCCTTTGATGGCGAACAAGAAAAAGCATTTCCACCTCAAAATATTACGATGCTTTTAGAAGACGATATAGACATTAGCAGGGGAGATATGCTTGTTAAGCCAGACAACAAACCCAACATAGGACAAGATTTGGAACTGATGCTTTGCTGGCTAAACGAGCAAAAACTCCAACCCAATGGAAAATATTTACTTAGACATACCACTCAAGAGACAAAAGCCATTTTGAAGGAAGTCGTCTATAAAATAGACATCAATACGCTTCACAGAAAAGAAAATGACTTAGAAATAGGATTAAATGATATTGGAAGAGTCAGAATCAGAACAGCCAAACCCATTTTTTATGATAGTTATTCTAAAAACAAACGCACAGGAAGTCTTATTTTGATAGACTTACAAACCAATGCCACAGTAGCTGCTGGAATGATTATTTAAACAAAAATGGTCAATGAAATTCATTTTTCATTGACCATTTTTTTAGTTATGATTACTTCTCTGTTTTTACTTCAGGATAAGAATAACCATATTTTTCTGTGATTTTCTCTTTAGAAACTTCGTCTATACTGAAATTCACAACAATCTTTTCTACTGGACGGTCTGGGTATTGCGTTTTTTGTTCAGCCACTTTATCAATTACATCAAAGCCATCGATAACCTGTCCGAAAACGGTATATTGTCCGTCTAAGTGATTAGCTCCGTTGTCTTTCTCTACAATATAAAACTGCGAGCCACTAGACTTTCTTTCAGGATTCACTCCATCACCTAATCTTGCTGCTGCTACTGCACCTCTACGATGTGGGTGGTTAGATTTGATTTCGGCTGGAACAGTATAACCTGGTCCTCCAGTTCCGTATTCTCTAGGGTCTTTAGATGAATCTTTTGTGTATGGGTCGCCACCTTGAATCATAAAACCTTTGATTACTCGGTGGAAGATTGTGCCATCATAAGTGCCATCTTTTACTAATTTGATAAAGTTCTCTTTGTGTTGGGGTGTGTCATCAAAAAGAATCATTTTCATATCGCCAAATTTAGTAGAAAGTGTGATTACTTGGTCTTTTTCTGTGTTGCAAGAACTGCTCATAAGGAATGAAATTAAGATAAATGAAAATAGTAAACGTATTAAATTGTTATTTTTCATTGTGTTAAAATAATTTGTGTAAATATTGTTTTGCTTTAAGAACTTTTCTAAAATGAGTTGTGTAGTTTATTTATCATCAGACAAATTTACCATTAAAAACAGTTTCATTAAAATTTCTATTCAAAATGATTGATGTCTATGTCTTGAATCCGATTAATGTTGCCAACCGTCCACAGTTAGGAGCTTTTACGGCTATGAAAGGCTTTGAGTTTATGGGGGCAAAAAATATGTTAGTAGATAGCATTGCAGAAATGAAAGCCTTAAAAAATAGTAAAGAAACTGATTTTGACAACAAGGAAAATATTGCTGTTGGTGGAATTGGATTTGTAAAAAGTAGGCTAGAATATTTAGGCTATCTTCATAAGCTACAAACAGGTTTTGATTATCCAAAAGAACTTAGAAACTACTTAGGCAGAGAAATTTGGACTTCGACAATTGATGAAGTAAGTCAGACACTCCCTAATATTTTCATTAAACCCAAAGACGAAATCAAACAAAAATTTTTTACTGGACTGGTCATAAACTCATCAAAAGACCTCATCGGAAAAGGCATACAAGGAGAAAATTATGAAGTTTGGTGTTCAGAACTTATTCATCCCATAGCAGAATTTAGAGTTTTTGTGAGATACAATGAAATATTGGACGTTAGGCAATATAATGGAGACTATACTGTAAATCCAGATTACAAAGTTATTCAAAACTGTATTCGTGATTTCAGATCTGCACCAAGAGCGTATGGAATAGATTTCTGTGTTACGAAAGAAAGAAAAACACTACTTTTAGAAGTAAATGACGGTTTCTCTTTGGGAGACTACGGTCTGAATTTTCTGAAATATGCTAAACTTAACTATACACGTTGGAGTGAATTGGTAGAGTGTAAAGATTATTTTAAATTTTGAATACAGTTATAAGTATTAGAAATAGAATTTTTAAAAGACCAATCTATTTTCAGCATTTGATAAACCTTTACAGGTTAGCCTAAAAAAATCCAATAAAAAATAAAATCAGAAGTAACATTCAAAGCAACTGGAAAACACATCATTTATTTTCACGCCTACTTTATTTTTTTCAATAAAAATTCTTACATTTGCATTTCTTTTATAAATCGTCATATATCACGATTTAACTTTGAAGAAAATACTTCATTATCAATCAGCTATGAAGTTTTTTAGCCCTCTATACCAAATCCAATATGATATATAGGTGAACAATCGTGATAGTATTTACTTTAAACTTCATTCATTGATGAATTACTCTACATCTATTAGAAAGTACATTACCAATATGAGTATAATTGTACTTCTACTCACTTATTTTGTATCTACAGAAAGTATCTATGCTCAAGATGCTATTACTTTTGAAGATTATCAACCTCTACAATCAAAAGGAACAGTTCCAGAAGATTTCTTGCTTTCAGTTAGCGAACGTTATGTATCTAAGAATGAAAACATTGGAGAGGATATAGATAAAAAAACAGCTAAAAATATTGATCAGTTCAATCTTCAAAGTAGCTTCTCACTCAAGCAATTGCTTTGGAGTGGAAATGTTCTTTTTGGAGATGAAGTCAGTCAGTATCTGAACGAGATTGCTTCAGAGTTACTAAAAAATGATGAAGAATTACGCAATAAAGTTCGCTTTTATGTGGTAAAATCACCTGTTCCAAATGCTTTTGCCAATCCAGATGGAGCTATTTTTATCAATTTGGGCTTGGTTGCTCGTGCTGAAAATGAAGCCCAACTCGCTTATATTTTAGCTCATGAAATTACACACTACGTAAAGCAACACAGTATAAACCAGTTTCTTTTTGGAAAGGAAATTAACGACAAAAAAAATAAAAACGTCTTTCGCCTTGGCAATAAATCAGATGAGCTTTATGCCAAACGTCTTGCACAAAGCAACTATTCTAAAGAACACGAAATAGAAGCAGATGATTATGGTTGGGAAATTTTTAAAAACACAAAATATGACCTTTCAGAGACAGCAAAGACTTTTGATATGCTTCAAAATACCCGTCGTCCGTTTGACACACTTGTTTTTGAAAGTAAATTTTTAAATAACTCTTACGTTCAGCTACCAGACAGCACATACTATATTGATACACTTCATATTGTTGAACGTGAAGAATTAGATTCTGCTGAAATGGAAGCACTTTTAGCTTTCAGTACGCACCCAAGTGCAGAAGAAAGACAAAAATTAGCTTTAGAACGTATAGGAAAAGCAAATGCGACCAATAAAGGCAAAGATTATATTATTTCTAAGGAAAAATTTGAATTGGTACAAAAAATAGCTCGTTTTGAGCTTTGTCAGTTATATCTTTCTGATGCTAAATATATCGATGCACTTTATCATACTCTATTACTTCAAGAGCAATATGGAGACAGTAAGTATGTCCAAATGTCTCTTACAAAAGCACTTTATGGAATTGCAAAATATGACAATGCAAAAGCTCGTATTTACTTAGACCAGCTTTACAGCAGAATGGATTGGAATGGGAGAAATTGGTACTTTGCCTTAGAAGAACTGGATGACTATCAGCTTACTGTTTTGGCTCTAGCACATTGTTTTGAGACATTTGACAAATATCCAAATGAAGCCTATTTGAAACAAGCTATTCCGAGTCTTTTAATGGATATGAAGTCATACTACAATGACTTTAGCAAAGGAAAAACTGTAGGTAAGAAGAAAAATAAAGTCAATTATACAGAAGATTTACTCTATCCAGCTTGGCAAAAAATACAAACTCATGCTCAATTTGAAGAGCTACGCAAGCAAGGAGATAAAATGTATTCAGAAAAAAAGCAAAGAGAACAAATACCTTCTTATTCTGATGCTATAAGAATACAAAAAGAAAGACGAAAAGGCTATGCTTTAGGAATTGACAAAACGTTGATAATAAACCCAATGTATATTCGCTTAAATGAAAGAAAAAAACAACCTTTAGATATATTTGCTAGTGAAGAACGACAAAAGTCATTAAATGAAGCTATTATCAAAGAAAGCCAAAGCCTAAACCTAGATGCAATAATGATAACTCCTTCTTCATTTGAAGGAAATAGCATAGAAACCTTCAATGATTTGGCTATAATAAATGCATGGTATAGAGAAATGGGAGAAACAGAAGTTGATATGATTACAAGTAATTATGATGCTTTGATGAAAGTATCAAAAAAGTATGGCACTCCTTATTTTACTAGAATGCTTATCGTAGATGAAAAAGAAAAAGTTCAAGGCGATTATATTCTCTATGGAATAATCATGTATCCTATTTTACCATACGCTTTATATAAAGCATTTACATCACACAATTCTATAATCATTACAATGATGCATGATGTAAATACTGGACAAATTAAAATGATACAAGGCACTAAGTCAGGAAGCTCTATCAAGAAGGGTAAGCTATCTAAATTAACTCACTCTCACCTCAATCAAATCAAACGTAAGAGGAAATAATTAAATCAACTTCAAAATATTTAATACTTAATATACTACAATGAAAAATATAGTTATTTTGACTTTTTTGGGATTATTTCTTTCCCTCACGTTACCATCATACGCACAAGACTACTTCAAAGAGCGTCGTTATGAAGGACTAGAAATTTCAAGGACTAAAATCAGAAGTTACTATGCTACCATAGGTAATAAAAAATACGAAATAGTTAATAAAAAAGATGAATCTTTTTTGGGTCAAAAACTTTCATTTGACAAAAAAACAAGACTTTTTTATGTAAAGAGAGCAAAAAAAGCCATGAGATTTTCTGAAACTATTGCTTTTATGAAACATGTTGGAAACAATCAAGGAGCTGATGATTTATCAAAAAGTCGCAACATGCGTATTGGTTCTTTTGGACTCATGGGTGCAGGAGGATTTGTTATTGTTGCAACAGGACTACCTCCTCTATTAGGTTCTACTTATGGAGAAGGAGTAACACTAAGAAACACTCTTCCTGTTGGAATTGGAATTCTAATGGTAGGAGGAGGATATTACCTAAATATCAAAGCACAAGATAAATTAAAAAAAACTATTCGTTACCACAATAAAAAAGTAGGTCAGTTTTCCACTCCTGTTGTTACTAAAAATGATTTTATGCCTTCTGGATTAGGCTTCAAATCTGTCCGTACAAACCTATTGAATCCAAACCCTACTCCAACACTAAGTTTATCTTGGAGTCTCTAGTATTTTTTAAAAAACTCATAACTAAAAAAAGGTTAGCAAAGCTGTTTTGCTAACCTTTTTTCTTAGATGTTTTGAAAGTTATTTTTCTTCTCCAAACATTTCCATTACTTCTTCCGAAACCCCCATAGCAGAAAAACCTCCATCGTGATATAGATTTTGCATCGTTACTTTTTTTGTAAAGTCAGAGAAAAGAGAAATAACAAAATCTGCACATTCTTGAGCAGAAGCATTTCCTAGAGGAGACATTTTCTCAGCATAATTCATAAAGGCATCAAAACCTCCTACACCTGTTCCAGCCGTTGTAGCTGTTGGAGACTGCGAAACAGTGTTGATTCTTACCTTTTTAGATCTTCCCAAACGATAACCATAACTACGAGCAATAGATTCTAAAACAGCTTTTGCATGTGCCATATCACTATAATCTGGAAAAGTGCGTTGTGCTGCAATATAAGAAAGAGCTACGACAGAAGCCTCTTCATTTAGAATATCCATTTTTTCAGCCACTTGAAGCATTTTGTGAAATGAAAGTCCTGAAATATCAATAGCTTGAAGTGTCCAAGCATGATTCAAATCTCCATAATCTTTTTTCTTACGAACATTCGGACTCATTCCGATAGAGTGTAAAGCAAAATCCAGTTTACCTCCCAAATGTTCTGTTGCTTTTGTGTAAAGATTTTCCCAATCTTCAATAGAAGTAGCATCAGCAGGGATTACAATAGTTTCACACTTTTCAGCCAGCTGTTGAATAGTTCCCATTCGAAGGGCAACAGGAGCATTCGTCAAGACAAATTTTGCACCTTCTGCGTGTGCTGTCTCTGCAATTTTCCAAGCAATAGAGTTTTCGTCTAAAGCTCCTGAAATAATACCTACTTTTCCTTTAAGTAAATTATACATGTAATTTTTTATTTGTGTTTGCTTCATAATCCTCGTTGACGGTTCTAACCTCAACGACGGTTGAAATATTGAATTAATTTAAACTAGATTTTATCTGAATCATCATTCCATAGACAATGAGTGTCTGTGCAGCAATATATGTTGCCATAACAAAGACTGGTGCATACGGAATAGTCAGACTCCTCACAAAAATATCAATGGCAAGTAACGAATCTGAAACCATAAATAAAAATGCACCAAAAAAAACATACTCTGCACTTGCCTTCAAGACTTTTCCAGAGCGTTCCATTGCCATAAAAGCCATCACAACAATTACTAAGACATATAAAGGAACTGCCACTATCATTGCACCAGTAAGCCACTTGTACAAGTAAGTCAGCATCAAAATAGCTGTACCAATAAAAGGAATGGCACGAATAAGCAATGTTTTTGGCTCGCCTAGCTCTTGATTATTCAAAGATTTTTTGAAGGTAAGAATATATAAAATATGAGAAACCAAGAAACTTCCCAAACCAAGTATAAAAAATAATGGATTCTGATTTTGAAAAAGAAGAAATGTATCGCCTAACCAAGCGAGAAAAAGGGCAATAAGAACAAACTTAACAAGACCTTTTTTATACGAGTTCACAACTTTTCTTGTGTTGAGGAAGAAATACAGTCCTAAAGTTGGAATCAGAAATGGCTTTGAAGCAAGTTCTAATACAAAATCATATTTGTAATTGGCATATAGATTCAAGACTGTGAAAAAGGCTAAGACAAAAAGAAGCCAGTTATGTTTTGATTTGAAGTATTTCATAGAAAAGATTCACAGTTTTATTATTCAATAATTTAGAGTTCAAAAATACTCTTTTTTCCATAAAAAAAACCTAAGACTATCTACAAAAATAGAAATCTTAGGTTTTTATTAGAATCTTAAAGCTATTTTGTTAAGCTAAAGTTCGTTAGGGGTTCAGATTACTTTACCTCTACTTCAGCACCAGCTTCTTGAAGTCTTTTCGCCATATCATCAGCTTCTGCTTTAGGAGCTGCTTCTTTGATTGGCTTAGGAGCTGTATCTACCAATTCTTTCGCTTCTTTCAAGCCAAGACCTGTAAGCTCACGAACTAATTTTACAACTGCTAATTTAGAGCTACCAGCAGATTTCAAAATTACGTCGAATTCTGTTTTTTCTTCTGCTTCTTCAGCACTAGCAGCAGGACCTGCCATCATTACAGCACCACCACCAGCAGGCTCAATACCGTAATCTTCTTTCAAAATGTCTGCAAGCTCGTTAGCTTCTTTTACTGTAAGACCAACAAGTTGTTCTGCGATTGCTTTCAAATCTGCCATTATATTAACTATTTAATGAGGTTCGTAAATAAAAGTCTTTTTATAAAGACTCAATGAATATAAAAAGGTTGAACAAACATCGTCTGTTCGTTTGTATAAAAGAAATACAACTTGGAAGCAGTATTTTAAAATTCATAATCGGAGAGATAAAGTAGTTTCTTCCTTAGTTGCCATTTTGTATAAAAATTATACAACTACTAACTCCAGTTATGATTTGAGTTGTCTTTGTTTAGAGACTTTAGTAAAAATCTACAAACAGATAGTTATTATTCGCCTTTTTCAGCAATTCCTTTAACCATCGCTGCAACACGACCTCCACCACTAAGGATAGCAGCAGTAACTGTGCGTGCAGGAGATTGAAGAAGCATAATAACATCACCCAATACTTCATCTTTGGATTTGATTTCGCTAAGCATTTCTAGCTGTTTCTCTCCAAAAAATAGTGCTGTTTCTACAGAAGCAGCTTTAAATACTGGTTTTTGTGATTTGTTCTTTTTACGAAAATCTTTAATGATTTGCGCTGGAAGTTTTGCAGTTTCTGGAGAGAACATAATTGCAGAGAAGCCTTTCAAAGCTCCTTTGTCTGTCAATGGTTCGAAATCTCCTTCTACTTGCTCTAACGCTTTACGAATAAGTGTATTTTTAGCTACACGGTATTCTATGCCTTTTTCGAAACAAGCACGGCGAAACGCATTAGTTTGCTCAACACTCATTCCTGAAGAATCAGTTACATAGAAGTTCGCAGAATTAGAAAACTTCTCCACCAAATCCTTCACTACTTGTGTTTTTTGATCACGATTCATAGTATAATTGAGTTTTGTGGTGGAATAAATTATAGACCTTTGATAGACGACTTATCAATCTTGATAGACGGACTCATCGTTGTTGAAAGGTGTACACTTTTCATATAAGTACCTTTAGCCGTAGCAGGCTTTAAACGAATCAAAGTAGAAAGCAATTCACTCGCATTTTCTTTGATTTGCTCTGGTGTAAATGAAGATTTACCGATACTTGTATGAATAATACCTGTTTTGTCAACACGGAAATCAATTTTACCAGCCTTTACATCTGTAACAGCTTTAGCTACATCCATTGTAACTGTACCAGCCTTTGGATTTGGCATAAGACCACGAGGACCTAATACTCTACCCAAACGACCAACTTTAGCCATTACGGTTGGCATAGTAATGATTACGTCCATATCTGTCCAGCCACCTTCAATTTTAGCGATGTAATCGTCTAAACCTACCATGTCAGCACCAGCTTCTTTGGCTTCGGCTTCTTTATCTGGAGTAACAAGAGCAAGTACACGTACTTGTTTACCTGTTCCGTGAGGAAGTGTAACCACACCACGAACCATTTGGTCTGCTTTACGTGGATCAACACCCAAACGAACATCGATATCAACAGAAGCATCAAATTTAGCAAGATTGATTTCTTTAATAAGTTCACTTGCTTTATCTAAAGCATACTCTGCTTGTGCATCGTATTTTGAAAGGGCTTCCTTACGTTTTTTAGTTAATTTTGCCATAACGTTGTTGTAGTCTAACGATTAAACTGAATTAATCTCCTACGTTTAATTTTGTGAATAAAAATATTCTTTTTCCTCTACTACTTATTCAGCAGCGTCCCAAGGAGCAGTTCCTGTAACTGTCAGTCCCATACTTCTAGCCGTACCAGCTACCATTTTCATAGCAGAATGTACAGTAAAGGCATTAAGGTCTGGCATTTTCGTTTCTGCAATAGTTTGTACTTGTTCCCAAGTTACTTTACCTACTTTTTCACGATTCGGAACACCTGATCCTTTTTTCACTTTTGAAGCCTCAATTAAGAGAGCAGCAGCAGGAGGAGTTTTGACGATAAAGTCAAAAGAACGGTCTCCATAAACTGTAATCTCTACTGGCAAAGTTTGTCCCATACGGTCTTGAGTTTGCGCATTAAAACGCTTACAAAATTCCATAATATTGACACCCTTCGCACCAAGAGCAGGTCCTACTGGAGGAGCTGGATTGGCTTGACCACCTTTTACAATGACTTTAAGTTTTGCACTTATTTCCTTTGCCATGATTGTGAAACGGTTGTTCTTGTGATGTATTTGATTAAAATGAAAGTTCATCTCAACCAACTACTTTTTAATTAACAAATGCTACAATACTGATAATTCAATAGGTCAAAATTTTTGAGATAATCGTGGAAGCTTCATATCTAAAAATTATTATTTCAACACTATCAAATTTTTTTGGAGACAAACCTATAAACAAGTTGTAGCTCTCGTTATGTAGATTTATATTTTAAATATCTTTGAAAACACTCTCAAAAGTGTTCTATATTTTATCCTTCTTTCTGTACTTGAGAATAATTTAATTCTACTGGTGTACTTCTACCAAAAATCTTTACGATTACACTCAATTTCTTTTTGTCTTCGTGATGCTCTTCAATCGTACCACTAAAGCCAGCAAAAGGTCCTTCCATTACCTTTATGGACTCTCCCACCATAAACTGAGCTTCTTCTCTTACTTCATCTTGGTCAGTAGATTCTACTTTTCCTAGAATACGAGCCACTTCAGAATCTCTCATAGGAATTGGCTTGTCTGTTAGAGGCTGTCCATCTACTCTCAAAAAACCAATTACATTCGGAAGATTGATAAGTTGGTGAATAAGCTCTCCACTGTTTGGCGAATCTAAATCTACATTGACAAGTACATAACCAGGTAGGTAGTTACGCTCAACAGCAACTTTCTTAGTTTTTCCATCCTTCATCTTACGAATTTGGAAAACTTTTTCAGTAGGGTTAATAATTTGTCCGAAATATTCTTGTAGATTGTTGATAACTATATCTTTTTCAAGATATTCTTTTACGCTGCGTTCTTTTCCAGAAACAACACGCAAGATGTACCATTTGAGTTCGCCCATATTTTTTAGGAATGAGTTGTAAGTTGTTGGTATTTTTTATTGTGTGATTCCTTCTTATTTAGAATGACTTATAAATCTCACCTAGACCGAATTGGAAGGCTTGATCCATTGCAAAAACAATAAGTGCAAAGATAAGCGAAGCCACAAGGACAACAATAGAAGTCTGTTGAAGACTTTTAAATGAAGACCAAGTTACGTGTTCGGTCATCTCATCACGAGATTCTTGCAAAAATTCGATTACTTTTTTCATATCTGAATATAATTTCTCTTGTCGTAATATTAGACTTTGTTTTTAGAGTCCAAAACTATTTATAACTCTAAAAAAAGTGAGTTTGATAAGTATTACGCTTCAATAAAAAAACGCACTATCAAACTCACTTTATCAAACATTTAGAAAAAGATAATAATCCATTCTAAATCAGGTTATTATTGCACGAGCGGAGGGGCTCGAACCCCCGACCTGCGGTTTTGGAGACCGCTGCTCTGCCAACTGAGCTACACTCGTGTATATCGTTTATCCTTAATGAGTTGCAAAACTACAACTTATTTTTGGAATTACAAAAAATTAATTTAATAATTCAATCAATTTTATAAAAATAACAATAAAGCCTAGACAAATAGTTCGTCTAGGCTTTAAAATATACTATCAAACTACATCATTTTACTTAACATCCCACCAAAGCTTTGTACTTAATAGGTCAGCTCCCTGTGCAGCAACAGCAGCAGTGTAACTTTCACCATTTGAAGTTTGCTCATTTAGTGGGTACAACATACGAGCAGGAACACTTCCGTCTCCTTCCAATGCTCCAGCAGCAGGTGCTTGAAGAACACCAAAATCAAGACGACGATATTCAGCCCATGCTTCCAAGCCTTGCATATAAAGAGCTATCCATTTTTGCTGTCCTATGATTTCATTCCATTCCATTCCACTAGATTTTAATGCATTATAACTAACATTAGGCTGTGCAATATAAGAAGAAATATCTGAGCTAGAGAGGCTTCCTCCACTCCAGTAATTCATAGATGCTGTAATACCTTCGTTGTAATAGTCGGCAGCAGATCCAGAAACAAATCCTCTTTCTACTCCTTCGGCTAGTAAGAACTGAACTTCTGCATAAGTCATCCAAATACCTGGCGCAGTAGCTTCAAGCACTTGACTAGAAGGTTGGGAGATGTTTTGATCAGCTGTATTGGCAGCATCACTTTCAGCGAGTCCATATACTTCACCTACATATTTAACATCCATAGGATCGCTAGGTGAACTAGATACAGCTGGAGCTGCGTAGAATTCAAGTCTTGGGTCACCTAAATCTAATAACTTATCTATAAACACGTTACTCATTGCAAAATCACCACGAGTTTTACGGTCTTCGTTCAACGGGTTGTTATTAGGTGCAGCAGATAAGTAATTATATAGAGCATTATCTGCATTACTTTGGAAAACACCACTATTGACAGCAGCAGAAACTGTTTGTTGAGCTAGAGAAGGTGCTACGTCAGCTATTCTCATTCCTACTCTTAATTTTAAAGAGTTAGCAAACAAAAGCCATTTGCTCATGTCTCCGTTATATATCACATCACCTGAAACGCTTGTTCCTCCTGTATTGATAGAAGCAATAGCATCATTTAGGTCATTGATAATTCCATTATAAACTTCCTCTTGAGAATCGTATGCAGGATATAAGAACTCATCTGGATTTCCTGCTTGAGAATAAGGAATTGCTCCCCATGTATCAGTAATGATTTGATACATGTAAGCACGAGTAATCTTTGCCACAGCAATTTGGTTTGCAGGGTCTCCAAATCCTACATAATCATCAGGATTTTCAGTATTCAAACGAATAATCTCGTTCAAATCAGCAATAATATCTGCATAATAGAATGACCAAAGATTATTTGTAACTGATGTACGGAAAGCATAACGACTTTCATCTGAATATTGATTAGATGCCCAGTATTGAGAAAGTTGCATTCCTCTACGTCCGTTAGCCCACTCATCCCAAATATTGTCAGTCAACTCCTTCTGAGCAGAAGTTAGCAAGAAAGAAGGAAATGCTGTACTTGGCTCATCAGGGTCAATATTGATATCTTCTGATGGATTACAACTAAACATGAAAGTAGCTAAAGATGCTGCTACTAGAGTATGCTTATATTTTTTTATTATATTTATCATTTTTAAATTACAATTTTTATAATGTTATGTATTTCTTTAGAAAGAAAGATTCAAGTTGAATCCCCAGCTACGTTCTCCTGGAAGCTGACCACCTTCAAAGCCTTGGATATTGCTTGCACTAACACCATCTTGTGGGTCTATATGTGGAGCATTACGGAATAAAATGGCTACATTTCTAGCTACAAACGATAAAGATGCTGTTTGGAATGGTGTTTTCCCAAGAAGACTATTAGGTAAATTGTAACCAAACTGAATCTCACGGAATTTGATATAACTAGCATCAAAAACATTCAATGAAGCACGACCACGACTATAGTAATCTCCTCCCCAGCGTTGAGCATCTATTGCTGTTGTATTTGCAGTACCATCAGAGATAGGATAACCATCTTCGTTTACTCCTGTCTGTACTACTGCATCAATAACTACACCATCTTCACGCATTGAGCCAACAGCAGTTTCTTCCAATACCCCACTATAATGTCCAAACATGTGACTTGCAGAATATACACTACCACCTTTTTGTCCATCAATTAAGAAACTAAGTCTAAAGTTTTTATAACCAAAAGTGTTATTGATACCACCTGTCCAGTCAGCCATAATTGAAGGTCCAACACCATTTGAAGGTTCTAATACGTAACGTCCACTTGCATCTACAATATAGCTTCCATCTGTGTGTTTAGCTATCGTAGGTCCTACAAATACGCCATAAGGTTGTCCTTCACGAGCTTCTAAAAAGACACTAAATAGTGAAGCTAAACGAAGTGTAGTTACACCCTCAGCAAGCTCAACTATTTCATTTCTGTTTCTTGCCCAGTTGATTGTTGCATCCCAAGTAAAACCACCTACATTAAGAACTTTCAAGTTTAACATTGCTTCAATACCTTTGTTAGCAACAGAACCTGCATTAACAACAGTCTCTGTATAACCAGTAGTTGGCGAAACAGGTACACCAAATATTTGGTCTTTAGTTACAGAGTTGTAATATGTTACATCAAGTCCTACTCTATTTCTGAAAAGGTTCACAGTTGTTCCAATTTCCCAAGCATTTGTTCTTTCTGGGCGTAAGTTAGGGTTATTTCTTTCATCAGGAACAGTCATATTACCATTGCTTCCAAAGTTTTGATTAACTTCATAAGTTGTGAAGATACGGTAAGGGTCAGTATCATTACCTACCTGTCCATAACCAGCACGTAGCTTACCAAAAGAAAGCCAGTCAGCATCTATTTTTTCTGAGAAAACAAAGCTACCTGTAATAGATGGGTAGAAGTATGAATTATTTCCTTGAGGAAGTGTAGATGACCAATCATTTCTCCCTGTAACGTCTAAGTAGAATGTAGATTGATAACCGAATGATGCACTAGCAAATAACGAATTTACTACTTTTCTTTCTCCATCGTCTATTACTTGAAAAGAACCTGCAGAGTTTTCTACATTAAAATAGTTAGGAACGTTTAATCCATCTTGTGTACCTGCAAAATTTCTTCTGTATGACCTAACACGACTATTTGCACCTACCATAGCAACCAAATTCAAATCATCTGTTAGATTACGATTTATATTAACAATAAAGTCATAGTTATTATCTGTAACAGAACGAACATCTTCTCTATAGTAAGGAACCTCTACTGAACTGATAGCCATTCTTTCCTGTCTGCGATCTGTATAAGTATCAATTAAGGCACGCCCTGTAGCACTCAGCCAAGGTAAGAACTGATAAGTAACAGCAGCATTACCAAAAATTCTATCTCTTTGGTCTTCTGGGTAATTTACAAATGCCGTATAGAAAGGATTATCAAAGTAGTTTGCAGAACCATCATCTACACCTTTTCTATTCCAAGTAATTTGTGTTCCATCACTAGCCATGTAGTTGTTACGTAAACGTTCTGTGTCTAATTGACGTTGATACCACTGATTAAACATTGACATAATACCTGCACTATAGCCTGTTTGAGGACGACCTTTACCTCTTTGGTTTACATAGTTTACACCTAACGAAGTTCTCAATTTTTCAGAAAGTTTTGCTGAACCATTGAAACTAAGTGTATTACGTTTTAACTCTGATCCAGGGAAAGTACCTTGCTGATCAACATTTGTATAAGCCAATCTAAAAGTAGCCTTTTCACTACCACCTGAAAGCGATAAGCTATTACTAAACATTGTTCCTCTTTCAAAGAAATCTTTCACATTATCCTCGCTTGGCAACAAAGCACGACCTTTACCAAAATTTTCAGTATCTTCTGGATTAAAACTATCCCAATGACGAGCTGTGATAGAGCCATCTAATGGAAGTCCCCAGCTACCATCTAATCCGTAGTTAAGAATCACATTGCCATTTTCATCTGTTACAAGATTTCCATCAGAGTCTGTTAATCCAGCAGCACCATATCGGTTTTGATAATCAGGTAATACATATACGTCTTGGAACTGAACACCAGAATTGAAAGTAACACCTATACCTTTGCGCTTAGTTCCTTTTTTTGTAGTAATAAGGATTACACCATTTTGTCCACGAGAACCGTACAGTGCACTTGCAACAGCACCTTTCAATATGTTTACAGATTCGATATCATTAGGGTTGATGTCTTGAGCAGCATTACCATAGTCAATACCACCACCACCACTACGTTGGTTATCTGTAGTAAAGTTTGAATTATCGATAGGCACACCATCTACAACAAATAATGGTTGGTTTTCACCTGTAATAGAGCTATTACCTCTAATTACTACACGAGAAGAACCACCGATAGAGTTTGAGCCTGTAATCTGAACACCAGCAACTTTACCGTTCAAGGAGTTTACTACGTTCATTTCTCTAGCTTTAACTAGGTTATCACCTTTGATTTCTTGAGTTGCATATCCTAATGATTGCTTTTCTCTTGATACACCAAATGCTGTAACAACTACTTCTGAAAGCTCAGAGTCTTCTGAAAGCTGTACATCAATAGAAGTACGAGTGCCTACTTTGATTTCTTGAGTTGCAAACCCTACAAAACGGAATACGAGTGTATCGCTTCCATCTGGCACTATGATAGAGTATTTACCTTCTAAATCTGTTGTTGTACCTGTCGTTGTGCCTTTTACTTGTACAGTTGCTCCAGGTAATCCCTGTTGCAAGTCATCTATGACTGTACCTGTAATTGTTCGCTGCGCCCATGCTGAACTTATCAGCATAAACGCCATTAGCGTACTTAATAATAATTTTCTCTTCATGAGATTAATTGATGTTAGATTGAATAAATAATTAGTCAAAATTTGATTTTCGGAAAGGTTTCTTTATTACATGACTGTTAATTAAGCATAAACAATTTGCTTATACATTAATTTACTTAAAAAACTTTCAAATCTGAAGTTTGAAATATTTTCTAATCTGTGTAAAAAAAGAGATGATAAATATGATATTTCTTCATTTAGAAATAATTGATTTTGTCTTGTTCTAAAAATAATTATTTGTTTTTTGAATAAAAATCCAAATAAAGAAGTATGAAAAAGCAAAAATCCATTTTTTATCTAGCCATAAAAGTATATCATATCTGTTAATAATCCAAAACAAATACTAATATTTTTGTAACCACGCCTTCTAATTTAGAATGAGTTTAAAAAGAGTATCTAAGAGCAACACCTTTAAATTATTTTTACAAAAAAAATCGCATTTTACATAAAAAAAACACAATAATACTAATTTACTTATAAGCTATCTTAATGAGATAAAATATTTAGTCACAATTTGTATTAATTATCAAAAAGTCATCGTTTTTTATCATACAACTCTGCCAGTTTCTCAGCACAACGCTCTCCATCTATAGCAGCTGAGGCAATTCCTCCTGCATAGCCTGCACCTTCTCCACAAGGGAATAAGCGTTTTAAAATAGGATGCTCTCTTGTTTCTCTTTCTCTTGGTATCCTTACAGGAGAAGATGTACGACTCTCTACTCCTACAATTTGAGCTTCATTAGTAAGAAACCCTTTCATTTTCTTATCAAAGGCTTGGAAACCTAACCTTAAACGCTCCACAATTTCTGGAGGCAATACTTTTGCCATCTCAATAGAGATAAGTCCTGGTTGATATGAAGTATCTAAAAGAGATGAAGAAATACGTTTTTGTGTAAAGTCTTGTAGTCGTTGAGCAGGAGCTACTTGTGTATTACCTGCAACCTGACAAGCTCTCTTTTCAATTTCTTCTTGGTAATAAAGCCCAGCTAAAGCTCCCTTTTTAAAATATTTTTTATTCCACTCTCGTTCATCTATGGCTACTACAATTCCAGAGTTAGCATATTTTGAGTTTCTTTTAGAAGGGGACATTCCATTTACTACTACCTCACCTTCTGTAGTAGCAGCAGGCACAATAAACCCTCCTGGACACATACAAAATGAAAAAACTCCTTTTTCTAAATTATCATAAGGAACTTGCTGAACCAATGAATACGAGGCAGCAGGTAAATATTTTTGTCGTTCTTCTCTCTTGTACTGAATTTTATCTATCAGTTTTTGCTGGTGTTCTACTCGCACTCCAATAGCAAAAGGCTTGGCTTCAATGAGTATTTTTTTTCTGTCTAAAAGCTCAAAAATATCTCTAGCTGAGTGTCCTGTTGCCAAAATAACACCTATGCCTTCTATTTTATCTCCATTTTCCAAAACGACACCCTTTAGCTCCTCTTCTTTTCCTTTTTTGATGATAAAATCTGTTACTTTTGTTTCAAAGAGAACCTCTCCTCCTGCATCTAAAATACTTTGTCTCATTTCAGCTACTATTCTAGGTAACTTATTAGTTCCAATATGAGGATGGTTATCTATAAGAATATCTTGATTTGCTCCATGTGCTACAAAAATTTCTAGTATTCTTCGCCAATCGCCCCTTTTTTTGGCTCTTGTATAAAGTTTCCCATCGGAATATGTGCCTGCACCTCCTTCTCCGAAACAATAATTTGAATCTGGATTGACAATGTGACGACGACTAATAGCTGCAATATCTGACACTCGTTTTTTCACATCTTTACCTCTTTCTAATAAAATAGGCTTGATTCCTAACTCTACCAAACGAAGTGCTGCAAACATTCCTGCAGGTCCAGCACCCACCACAACAGCTTGTGGAGCATTTCTCACATTTGGATATTCTCTTTTATAAGAAATAACTGGTGTTGCTTTCTCTCCTATAAATACTTCTGCCCATACATTAACTTTCAAGTCTCTCTGACGAGCATCTAAAGAGCGACGAGTTTGTCGGATGGTTACATCTTCTGTATTCTGCGAAATATTTAGTTTCTTATAAATAAACCTTTCAAAGGCTTCTTTTTCGAAAGCAATCTCTGGAGGCAAAACTAAGGAAAGCTCTTTTTTCATTTGATATTTAATTTATCTACTACTTTTTAATTTTTATCTCTACAAAAATACAGAAACTAATATTGAAAAAATTCTCTATTCCTTAATTTTCAATCAAAACATACTCGCAATTATTTGATTATCAATAAATTATGTTATTTTTGTAGTATAGAGTAATTTCTAAAATTTAGAATAAGCCTTGCTTAGTTAAAAGTAACTAAAGAGTAGTAGAAAGTCTTACGCTATTTTTTATCACAAAAAAGTTGTGATATTTAATGTTTTTGTGTAACTTATTTTACTTAAATTTAGTCTTAACTCATCTGAATCCTAATATCTTTCTCTTTTAAGAAAATTTTGAGCATACTTTGATTTAAAAGAAATAGTCATTTACTTTATTCTAATATGGTTTTATCATTACATCATAGTTTAGATTAGAATACGCTTCAATTCCTAAAAGATTAAAATAGTTAGACTATTTTGCACGATAATTGTCCCAATCATGGGAAAACAAAAAAATACTATCCATAAATCCTAATACCTTTTATCTTATACTAATTATGTTAAAATTTATTTCTTCCCTCTCATTTGTTTTCATTTTTCTTGGCAGTCTTAATGCTTTTGCAGTAGCTCAAGACCTACCTTCATCAGTACAGCCAACATTTGAGCAAAAATTTACAGGAGCTAAAGTAATTAGTTATCACGAAATCAATGGAGAGCATAACGTTATCTTTCAACAGGAAAACGAAGTAAAATCAGCTCGTTTTGATGCTAGTGGAAAATGGATTGATACTATTATTTCTCTAAACCCTGGAACTGCCCCTTCCAAAATTGAAGAATATATTGCCTCAAACCATGCAGGAAAAAACGGACATATCAGAAGAATCGAAAACGCACAGGGTACTACTTTTTTAGCCTTTATTAGCGAAACAAAAGCTATTCGTTTTGATAAAGACGGCAATATGACTAAGGAAGAAGATGTGAGTTCTATTGATGAAGCTGCACTAAGTACAATAAAATAATATGTTTTAGTTTTTTCTCCAAAACTTTATACAACCATAAAAAGCCATACAATAATTTATAATGTATGGCTTTTTCTATGTCTTTATAGTTGTTTGTATTTATCTATCTAAAGGAATTACTTTACCTGGTTGGTGTCTGTCCACCACTCCTTTTTCAACTAACATGTGTTGTATCTGCTCTGCTTTTTTCTTGCTCCAATAATTTCCATAAAGTATTTTGAAGGTAAAGTCAGGTCCATAATGGTCGACTTTTATATAGGCTTCTCTATATCCTTCTTCAATGAGCATTTCACAAAATTCTTGCGCTCCTTCTTGTTCTGGAAAATCTGTTAGGTGAATAACCCATCTTCTTTTATCAATTCTATGTCCTTTATAATCGTACATAAAATCATTTTTAGGGTCAAAGGGCTGATAAGGAGGATAAAATGTTTTGATTTCTAATACTTGATTATCTTTCTTGAAAGGCATAAACCAGTCGTACTGCAAAACTCCAAAAGACTGTACGTCTTCATCTACTGGTTTTACATAAATATAATATGGGTTTCCATCTTCCTCTTTTTCCATTCTGGCAAGGTCGCCATTAGGTGTTGGTGTATAGACTGTTATCAAAACGTTAGAAGCTCTATCATCTTCTGCTGACTCTACAAAACTTTCAGGAGCTTTTGGAAATGCTGTAATCACATCCATTTTTCCATCAAAATTAAAATCTCCAAAGGATTCTGTCCCTGGTAATATGCTATTGAAAGCATAAGCAACTATTTTGTTGGGGTCTGTAATATCAAAAAGATTGTAACATTTGAAACGACACCCTTTTGTCATACACTCTTCACTTAGTGTATAAAAACATAAATATTTTCTTCCTAGAAAATCAAACTCATAAACGTCTAAGAAAATACTTAGATACTGTACCAAAGAACGCTCAATACTACAATAGAACCTAAAATGTTGTCCGTTGATGTAAACGCCTGTTGGAGCAGGGTTAATGATAGGGTGATATTGTGCTCCATTCAAAACATACAGTGAAATAGGAATACTTGAGCCTTCATAATCTGTAAAACTTGTATCTTTTTTCTCCCTAGGAAGCGAAGGATTTGGACGTGTTGTGATATTTATCAGCTCTTGACTAAGTTGTGCTATTTGATAGTCTTGTGCCAAGCTCAAAGAGCTAAACAGTAAGAATGAACTGACAAATAAAATAAGTATTTTTATATTTTTCATAAACTACATTTTTTCATTTCTGTTATGTAAAGTAGATACAATATAGGATGAGGATATTTTTCTATTTTCTTCTTTCATTTAGAACGCTAGAATATACTAAAAGTTATTTCAACAAAAGAAACAATCTGTCAAAATTCTGTCCTCATGTTTATTACTTTACCATTTATGCCAGCTTGTCTTAAATCGGTTTGTAATTGTTGTATTTTTCCTTTATCCATATAATTACCTGCCAATACCAAAAAATGCAAATCTCTATTATATTGGTCGATATATACAAAAACTTCTTCTAATCCTCCTTCTTTTAGATATTCACAATAATCTAATGCACCTTCAATCTCATCAAACTCAGCAACTTGTATTGCCCAAACATTTTGTGCTACTCGGTAGCCTTTGGCATCATAGAGAAAAGGTTCTTTAGGGTCAAAGGAAACATAAGGCGCAAAATAAGGTGTTATGGGAGCAATTTTACCCGATTGGTCTTTAAGAGGAATAAACCAATCATTCTGAACGACTTCAAAGCCAGAAAACTCTTCATCTGTTCCTTTGATAAATAAATAGTAGCTATTTCCATCGTGTTTAATATCTGTTGCTTTGCCATCTTTATCAAATGAAAATACAGTTACCAAACCATAAAGCGACTTATCTTCTGTTGGGATTTTGTCTTCTTCAATGTTTGGAGGAAGCTGTGATGCCACACGAATAAAATCCATTACGCCATCGCTATTGTAGTCTCCAAAAGTAAATGTTTCGCCATACACACTAGCAAATGAGTTGGCTGTTACATTATTTCTATCTGTTACATCAAATAAGTTATAACAACGATAGAGACAGCCTTTATGGAGACAGTCTTCTCTAAAACTAAAGAAGCAAATGTATTTTCTACCTAAATATTCAAATTCATAAATATCTAAAAAGTTGGAAATATTTTTCTTTGTTCCTCTTTCAGAATCACAATAAAAATCATATGCTTTACCATTGATAATAAGCCCTGTTGGGTTAGGATTCAGAATATGATGATATTGAGGTCCATTGACAAAATAAACTGCAAAATCTCCATACATTCCAGAATAAACTGTAAGAGTAGTATCTCCTTTTTCATCAAAACCAGAAGGCAAAGGATGAGATTTTACTTCTACTTGTTCTTGCACAAGCATTGGAAAGTTGTAGATTGCTTGTGAATAGGCTATTTGCGTAAAAGCAAGAAAAACAAAAGCAGAAAATAATAAGAATAGAGTATATTTTTTCATAATACAGGTACTAAAAGGCAATATATAAAATCAAATGAAAGCCAAAATTATAAAACAAAAGTAAATCAAATACTAAAAAATGGATTAGAAAACAGTTATTAGCTTGTCTAATCAAGAAACATATTCCAAAATACGAACCAAAAATACGTATCATTGTATTTTTGGTTCTTTATAGGGTTATAAATTTAGCTAAAAATATAAAAAACAGAAAAAAGATTACAAGTGAGTAGCAATCTATTCATTTTTATTTTTGCCTTGACTTCTTATTTAGTACCTCAATATGATGGTAGGTATCGTGTAGCTTTTTTAAGGATGTAAAAAGAGTAGTGTCAGTGGTATTTTTATTTTGCGCTAAGTTATGCAGTTCTTCACTTTGCTCAAGAAGCATCTTGATATTTTTCAATACCTCTTCTTTGAGTGCAGCATTTTCTTTTTTCTCAAAATAAGCTGGCAGCTTTGTTTCTGAAAGACGTTTAGCTGCTTCCAAAAGCTCATCAGAGTCATTTCTAATAGGCTTAAAATCGCCATCTTCAGCAGGATGAAATGTAAGGGCAATCGCTTGGTGGAAAACTTCTAAGTCTTCCCAAATATCTATTTGATGAGGTGTAGAAAATGAACTGAATAATAAACAAAACGAAAAAAGAAAAAGAGGCAAATAATTCTTAGTGTTCATGATATTCGAATTTATGATTTATAATTTTATTTACTTATTTCTGCGACTTTTATAAAAAGCAATCAATTCCTTTGCACGCTCATCAAAAGTTATTTTTGTAGCATCAAATTCATTTAGCCTAACTTTTGTAAAAAATTCTTTGATATTTTCAGTATGTTGTGTTCTCCTTCCATTAGCAAGATTTATAAATACAAGTTTCATCCAAAGAAGAGATTTAAGCTGTGTTTCGTCTTTATTTAGCATTCTACACTCAATCATCAAATTAGAATCATCGAAGAATACAGTTGCTGTTCTAATCACAATTTCCTCTCCATAAATGGCTGGACGAAAGTAACCTAGCTCTTGTTTCTGAACTACCCACCCTTTTTTTTCTTCATTTATAAAATCTACCAATCTCCAACCATAATCGTAAGTAACTTGGTTATCTCTGCCATCCAAAAAATAATCTATATATCGTCCGTTGTTAAGATGTCCGTAAGGGTCACAATCTTGAAAACGAACTAACATTTCTGTTTTTGAAAGTGGGTTTATATCGTGTTTGGGTTGAGGAAGTTGCATAGAAAGTGATGAATGATAAGTTATAAATGATAAATGTAGGGCAAAGACTTGTCTTTGACAAAGGAATGATAAAATTCAAAATTACCCAAAATCAAGCAAACTGTTGTGTTTAAAAAATCTAAAAAATAAAGCCTATCAAAAGTCCGAGTAAAATAAGTAGAGGTGCAGGAACTTTCGTAAATTGAAGAATTAGGAAGGTAACAAGCATAATTAGCATATTGAGAGGCGTTTTTTCGATAGGTTCTAAGAGTAAAAATGCTCCAGCAATCACAAGACCTGCACTTGCGCCATTGATTCCTTCTAAAGATGCTTTTATGGGACGATATTTTTTTAGTTGTTCCCAAAATCGAATAACGAAGAAAATTAAGAACATCCCAGGAAGAAAAACAGCTATTGAAGCTGTAAAACCACCTAATAAACCGCCTAAGACTCCACCAATTGCACTGCCAAAAGCTCCACTAAAAAAGCTACCAAAATATCCTGAACTAGCTAAAAAAGAAGTCTGCAACCAAGAAAGTCGTTTATACATAGTGAGCGCACCTACAAAGGCTGCAAAAGAAAACACAGGACCAGGAACAGCTTGCACAAGTGCGTATCCAGACAAAAACTCATCAGCAGTCAAGAAATTTTTAAAGGTTACAAACTCGGTGTAAAGTATTGGAATCAAGACCTGTCCTCCTCCAAAAATGAGACTTCCATTTCTATAAAAATTTTCAAAAATAAGCAACAAAACTCCTTTTGTGGCATTTCCTATAATTGCTACACCAACAAAGACAAGACCATACAAAATCAAGAAGCGCCACTGAATATCAAACTTTTGCTTCTCTTCTTTTTCTTCTTTATCAAATTTGATAGCAGTTACTACTCCTCCAAAAATTAAAATTAGAGGAAAAACCCAAGGTGTTCGATAAAAATAAGAAACAATCCCTGCTACCATCATTATTATGAAAGCTGTTTTGGTCTGGACTACTTTACGAGAAATTCGAAGAGCTGCAAAAGAAACAAATCCGATTGCCATAGGCTGAATAAAACGAGTAAAATCTAATGAGATTTGTTGTTTTTGAATGTAAGCTAATCCGATGGCAGCCGTAGTCATAAGTAGCGTAGCTGGCAAAATCCAAACAAGAAGCGTCCAAAAAGCAAGGTATGTTCCTCCACGCTTATAACCCACAGCCATTAAGGTTTGTGTAGAAGTGGGACCAGGCAAAATCTGACACAACGCATTGAGTTCGATAAGTTCGGCTTCTGTCAGATATCCTCTTTTTACTACCAGAATATCTAAAAACATAGCTATATGCGCCTGTGGACCTCCAAAAGCAGTTAGGGCTAGAAGTAAAATATCCTTCAAAAAAATATAATAGCGTAGTTTTTTCACGTCTGATTGCGTTTGCAGATATAGTAGCAAGAAATAATCTAGCCTTATTACAAAAATACATGTTTTGGTTTATAATCTTTTACACACTCTGCCAAACCTTATTTGAGAAGGACTTGGCAGAATTCAAAAAAACATTAGCCTCTCGTTTTAGTTTAACTTTTTACTTATCTTTATAAATAAGGATACATATCTTGTATTTAATATTGAAATAATATGAGTTTTTTTTAAGCTCATACATTGAGAAAAAACTACATTATGGCTTACGTAAAACTTTACAGAGACAAATTAAAACATAACTACAAATTTTTAGACGATTTATTTAAAAAAGAAAAAATAGAGTGGGGCGTAGTAACAAAACTTTTCTGTGGAACAGAAAAATATTTAAGAGAGATAGTGGATTTGGGTGTAATGGAAGTACACGATTCTAGGATTAGTAACCTCAAAAAACTCAAGGAAATAAAGCCAGATATTCAGACGGTTTATATTAAGCCTGCTGCCAAAAGAAGTATAAAAGATATAATTTCGTATGCAGATGTGAGCCTCAATACTGAATTTGACACTATCGAAATGCTTTCCAAAGAAGCTCAACGACAAGATAAACTCCACGGAATTATTATTATGATAGAAATGGGAGACCTTCGTGAAGGCGTAATGCCAGATGATGTTGTCGATTTTTATTCCCAAATTTTTAAACTTCCCAATATTCGTGTAATTGGCTTAGGAACAAATCTCAACTGCTTGCATGGTGTCTTGCCTTCAGAAGACAAACTTATTCAACTCTCGCTGTATAAAAAAATCATTGAACTTACCTTTGGAAGAGAAATTCCTTGGGTTTCGGCAGGAACAACAGTTACGATGCCACTTCTCTTGAGAAAACAACTTCCTCAAGGTGTAAATCATTTCAGAATTGGAGAGGCTCTTTATTGGGGAAACGATATTTTTACCAACGGCTATATCGAAGGCATGAAAACAGACGTATTGGAGTTTTTTGCTGAAATCGTGGAAATCACAGAAAAACCACTCATTCCAACTGGTGTTTTGGCAGAAAACCCTAGTGGAGAAGTTTTTCAAATTAAAGAAGAAGATTATGGAAAATCATCTTTCCGTTGTATTATAGATGTAGGCTTACTAGATATCCGTCCAGAGTTTTTGATTCCAAAAGACGAGACAATAGAATTGGTAGGAGCAAGTTCGGATATGCTTGTGATAGATTTAAAAACTAATCCCCAAAATTATAAAATTGGTGATGTAGTAGCTTTCAAACTAAAATATATGGGGGCGCTCTCGCTGATGAACTCCAATTATGTAGAGAAAATTGTAGAATAAAAAACAGCTTTTACATTTCGTTGCGCTGCAACTTTGTCTATGTTTTTATTAGCTTTTAGATATAATGTAGCTGATATTTCTTTATAAAAATACAAGTTGCAACACAACAAAATATTGAATGTTTTGCAAACAGAGAAATTTGTCGTACACTCATTAAAAATATCTTTAATTAAAATTGCTTATCTTTTGTCATTGAGGTTTAATCTGATAAAATTTAGCAATTATGAAATTCTTACTAACTACTTTACTCCTGTTCTTTTTTTCTGTTTCGTATGCTCAAAATTTAGAAAAACTAACCTATCAAGAGTTAGACAGCATAGGATTATATTTTTTAGATGAAGAAGAGTATAAAAAAGCTGAAAAACATTTTAAGGCTTCACTTTCTAAGATTGAAAACAAGTTTGGGAAAACAGACACACTTTATGCACAAGTTCAAATACATTTAGCATACATTTATGTAGATGATTTTCGCTTGGAAGAAGCCAAGCCTCTGCTTATAGAAGCAAAAGAAACCTACAAAAAAGTCACTGGAGAAAACTCTAAAAAACATGCTCGTGCTTGTTATTATCTGGCTTATTTCTACTTGGAAAGTGGCGAATATGCAAAAGCAGAATCTCTTTATGCACAAGCAAAGAGTATCTATGAAGCTCTAAACAAACAAAATGATAACTTTTATGCAGTCATTTTGAGAGGTTTAGCCAATGTGTACTACGAACAAAGTTTGTATGATAAAGCAGAACCTATTTATGTTGAGATAAAATCAATTCAAGAAAACAGTGTAGGTAAAAATCACGATTGGTATGGAGAGGCTTGTGAAGACTTAGCTAACTTATACTCAGAAATAGATGAGCTAGAAAAGGCTGAAACATTATATTTTGAAGCTATGCGTATTTATGAAAATGAGTTTGGACAGCAAGATGAAGGTTATGCTTCTATTTGTAATAACTTAGGAAACCTTTATACGGATATGAGAAAGTATGAAAAGGCAGAACCTTACTATAAAAGAGCTATGCAAATCGATAAGAAAATCTTTGGTAAGAAAAATCCTATCTATGCAGACGACCTCAATAATTTAGGAAATTTTTATTCCATACAATCAAAAAATGAAAAGGCTGAAAAACTCTATCTGCAAGCTCTCCAAATCTATCAAAATACGCTTGGAAAAAATCATCCTACGTATGCAATGACAGCAGCCAATTTAGGAAGTTGTTTAAGACCTGAAAGTCGGCGAAGCCAATGGAAAAAAGTAGCTTGAATGAAGTGTAGAGTAAATTTTATTTATTATTTCTCGTTCAAGCATTCTGCTTGGACGCACTTTTTTGTCAGCATATGCTGACGAAACGGTAAGCACAAGATGGAATCTTGCGCTAGAAAACCATTCTTAAACAAGTTCTAGGTTTCCTATACC